>DAHWJO010000269.1:0-2810 GCA_027344105.1 Sulfobacillus sp. | reverse complement strand
GAAAGAATTTCCTCCCGCAATAGGGGATAGAGCCGTTGCTTGTTGGCCACATCGACACGACGTCCCAATAGCTCCTCGAGGTCACCGACCAAACGCCCCACGTCAAACAGCGACCGGATGGGTGACGTGGAGCCTGTTTCATAGAGCACGTCGACGTCACTCTGGGACGTAAAATCGTCGCGCAAGACCGACCCGAAGAGCGCCAACTCCCGAATCCCATAAAGATGACACAGTCCCGTCAAGCCGTCCGGATCGATCGCAATCGGTAAGCGTTCAGGAATATTCACGGTCTGCGGCATGCAACGTCCCTCTTCCTCTTATCATACGGCGTGCGCCCAGCAAATCAAGGTTTCCTCGCGTTTTCTCAGACGATTTGGCTCACTGGCTATCCGGCCCGTCCAATCTCCTTAAGGATTGCTAGCATCGAATTCGTGACTTCGGGCAAATAGGCAGCCGAATCAATCACATAATCCGGATTTGCCTCCGCATGACGAATGCTTGTCGGAAGGAGCGATCAATCATAAAATCCGGATGACCCTTTTCCCAAACCGGACGGACCAAACTACGCCGTCAGCAAAAACTGGAATGCCTGGCCCGCGGCTCCAACTGGCCACAGGCGTCATGGGCGATTCCCCGTCCCGCCCAGAATGGAGTGTTGCGCCCACCTCTCCAGCAGACAGGGGACCGGCGGAGAAGAGCAGGCTCAACAGATGCCTGAAGACGGAGACGGGCGTGCGCCCCCGTCTCAGTGCCAGCCATCATCCTCATCATCGTCCTCCTCCGGCGGCTCGGGAGCCGACACGCACAGTTGAGATCTCCAGCGCCGGCCCAGCGGGTAGACCCACAGTGTCTTGATGGAGGTCGGCGATTCGTGGAAGCGGTCTTGGCGGCCCCGGCCAGCCGTCTCACCCAAGAGCTGCCAATTGGCCGCCTGATAACAGGTGCCTGCCCAAGGGGCTTCCACAAAGGTTTCCAACAGCACGGGCTGGTAGCCGTAGCGGGCTTGCCAGTCCGCCCGCAATTGGCGCGCCGCCAGGCCCAGCACATGACTGGCCAGATGGGGCACCTGAATGCCGGGCAGAATCAGAAAGCGGTTGTTGTTGACAATGCGCCACCGGAACCGGGAGCGCTCTGCGGCCGTCCAGCCGAGCCAGGCATCCCGCGCTGCCACCGCCTTCGCAGCGGCTCCAAACAGCAAGGCGCCTAGGATCTGGCGGTCTGGACCCACATGGGCGCGAATCCAGTAGCGCTGGTGCGCCCCAATTGGGCGGCGGTAGCCGAGCGGGTGCCAGGCAGCCATCGTGGCGTTCCATGTACGCAATTCCCTGGGAGCCACAGCGTCGAGAGTCACTGGCCGGATAGATCCTAAAGAGGTGGCCAGGGGGAACCCGGGAATGGGGGGAGCGTGCGATTCCTGAACGCTTGAGCTGGACCCGGTGCGGCGCTTGGGAGGGAGGGTCAGCAAACCCTGCTCCTCACAGTCGGCGAGGAGCTCGCGGCACGCGGCCAGTTTGAGACGCCCATTTGGCGCCTTCCAGGGCAGGTTTTCACAGATCGTGGCCGTGATTTCCTGCCGGCTCAAACGCCGGCAGCGGTATACCGTCTCTTGAATAATACGCACATCTTCAGGCGTGAAGCAGCGGTCGCCAATCCAGAAGGGTTCGTCAACCGGGATGCGCATAGTCATACCGCCTCCTTAAAATCATTCCAATGCAATCATGCCACAACATGGCCTGCGATGTCCAGAAAAGAACCGCAACGGGCTCAGGGCTGTCCGGGAACTCACCAGCGTCTTGATGCTTTTCTCATGTTCCTCTTGTATAAAGTAACCGAGCAAGTTTGGGAAACGGTTGCTGGTAAATTTTAATCGGGCAACCGGAACGCAAGCAAACCGTTTACAATGAATATAAGACAACAGGGGGGATATCACGCAATGGTCAACCGCCAGACCCGTAACCGCAGCCTCGTATTGATGGCCTTGGTTACGGCCGCATTCGGAGTGGTAGGGACGCGTTTTTGGTACCTGCAGGTAAAGGAAGGCACGCATTATCAGACGCTGGCTCAGGCGGACACCCTGAGAAAACTGCCGATCCCGGCGCCGCGAGGTAATATTGTGACTGCGGACGGAAAGGTCGTGGCGACTTCGCGCCCGTCCTGGACACTGTACTACCTCGCTAACGGCCAGCCCATGCCGCAATCGGAGCTGGCCCTGTTAAGCCAGGAACTCGGAGAATCCCCGGCCTCACTGGAAAAGGTCATTGCACAGCAAATCAGCCAGCTGCCGGCTTATGACCCCCTGGTGATCACCTCCGGGCTGACAGCGGGTGAAATGACGAAAATCGAAGAAAACATCAATGACCTGCCTAATCTGCGGATTCAGCCGATTGCGGTCCGCTACTATCCCTACGGCAACCTGATGGGGAACATTATCGGCTATACGTCCAAAATCAATGCCGCCGAATATCAGCAGCTGAAGAACAAGGGATTCTCGATGACTTCGATTGTAGGGGCGGCAGGTTTGGAGCAAGAGTACAATCAGTACCTGCACGGGCACGCGGGCGGTGAATATGCTGAGGTCAACCGCCAGGGCCAGCTGGACAAACTGCTGAGCAAATCGGGTCCGGTGCCCGGGGACACTTTGCACCTAACCATCAACTGGCAGCTGGAAGAAACGGCGCAAAACTCCCTAGCCTACGTCATGAAAGCGATGGAGAATTCGCGGGTAGCCTTTTCGCACAGCACTGGGGCGGTGCAAGGGTCGGTGATTGCCATTAATCCCAATAACGGGGACATTCTGGCCATGGCCAGCC
>DAHWJO010000268.1:0-2825 GCA_027344105.1 Sulfobacillus sp. | reverse complement strand
ACAAAAAAATCACGCTGAACGTGTCGGTCAAAGTGAAGATGACTAGTCACGCCAAAACAGCTTCCAATCGGAGAGTGCCCGCAGCTGATCGCACTTCCTTTTTACGGCCATGCCCAGGCAACGGTTTGTCTTCCACAACAACAAGCCCGGCCTCTGCGAGCAAAGCAACATCCCGTTTTACGGCGCTGCGATCACGGCCAAGGCATTCAGCAACCTCTGTAATGGAGCGGGGTCTCTCCAGAACCACGCGCATGATGGCGAGCCGCGCAGTTGTGAGCAGCTGTAGAAGATCTGCAGGATCCTCAAAGCTGATCGTCTTCTCTTCCGTTACGAGTTTCCCCGCATCAGCCAAGCGAGCAATCCTTTTCCCACTCTTGAAAAACGTCTTTTCGTCAGAAACATGCAGCAACATTGCCATCACCTCCTCAAAGCCATCCAATCAGCCTCGAAATCTGCTTCGGTTTCCTCGAAACTCACAAAATCGACGGGATGCATATCACCAAAATAGTGTCTGTGATGATATCCATGCTGATTGTCGTAGCCCACAACACGACCATTATCTACGGCGCATAGCTCATGATTGATGTACGCCAAGTTGTAACGACTTACCTTGCCGTCATCGTCAATCCACACTTCTCGGCGTAGCTGTCCATTCCCTCGTCGCTTTGAAATATGGTGAACCTCATCAACGAGCTTTCTATCAGGCATGACCTAATATATCCCCTCTGAAAGAAAATAGATACTCACTTCCAAAGTCGCCACCACGGATTCCTTTTGGCGCTTGAGTCGCCGCTCCTGTCGTGCGTGAGTAATTTGACCTGTCGCTGGGCATCCTCAAGCTGTTGGCGTAGCCATGCCTCTCTATCCTCTGATTTCTTCTCTCTCTCAATCGCGGCTTCTATCTGTAGGCGCAAGGCGGTTATAACCTGATCCTTTGCCTGAGAAATAACAGTCAAATCACTGTCATTGATAGCATTCTCACCTGTCGTTGGCTGCTCTTTTTGTGACACTTTATGTGTCATCCTTATTTCACCGAAGACCCTGATTAATTCGCTAGTATCTATTTTTGGGTTTCCCAGATGATCCCTATCAACACTTATTTTTCCTTCATTTATGTAGTTCTTGTATAGATTCTGCCTAGCCAATCCAACAAGCCTTGCCGCTTCCGATACCGTCACTCTCGCCATGTCGTCACCTGTAACCAAGCATGTCACTGAATGACACTATACGATTACACACCCAATCACCGCCACAGTTTCTCGAAGCGCACCGGGTTGGTGGCCGTGTAGCGCACCGTATGCTGGATGTTCCGGTGCCCCAGATAGTCCTGGATGAGCCGGGTGTCGGCGCCCTGGTCAGCCAGCGCGAAGCCGCAGGCGTGCCGGAGCATGTGGGGATGGGGCGGCAGGGCCAGCCCCGCCAGTTCCCCATAGCGGCGCAGCAGCGCCCAGAAGGTCTTGCGAGACAGCGCCGTCCCCCGTGCACTTAAAAACAGCGACTGGCGATCCAGGGCCGCTCCGGTGCCGCCTTCTTTCCTGCGCCACTGCCGCAGCCAGCGCTCCCGTTCGGCCATCCAACCTTTCAAAAGCCGGATCTCTTCCGTTCGCAGCGGTTGGGTGGTGGACAGTCCCCCCTTGAGGCGCTGCACATGGAGAATCTTACTCTCCAGATCCACCTGGTCCATCCGCATGGCGCAGGCCTCCGTCACCCGCAGTCCGTGGCGGAACATCAGGAGGATCAGGCAGCGGTCGCGCAGGCCGGTTCGGGGATTGTCTTTCGTGGCCGCCAGCAGCCGATCCACCTCCAGGAGGGTGAGATGCTTTCTTTCGCCCTCCGAGGCCGCCCGGCGCTTTTTGGGGGTGGCTTCCGCTGCGGATAAAAGCTCTTGTCCTGCGGACGGCGTATCAAGGGTCGATGCAGCGGACACGGATTCGACGGGATCGGGAGCCGCCGCCGTCACTGTGGCTGTTTCCGCTGGCATTCCTCCGAACAATTCCCCCTGACCGGGCACGACCGGAACCGCGGCCTCCGCCTCGATCGCCACCCGCCGTTTCCGCCCTTTTTTCGCTTCCACCATCGCCCAAAATCTCCACCGTAATTGTAATGTCTCATAATAGCCCCTTATGGAGCTTGCCGGGTAGCAGGAGAATCAGTACATTAAGACTTCGCAGGCCGCAGGCCACGAGACAATTTGATACCAAATGTCCGGTGTGAGCCGTTTTTTATCTACTCTCTGCCCCCCAAAAGAGCCTGCAGGAATTCGTTCAGAGCAAACTCCATGACCTTCCATGAACCATAGTCACTGGTGTCGTTTGCAATGGCACCAAGGGCAAGGTGGTAGGCATTATGTAATTGCACCAGATGGCTATCGTCTCCATACCCAAAACGATGTAATACGCTATGGCCGCGACACTGGTGACCATCCGCCAGGGATGCAATGTCAAGTTGTGTGGAATTGATTAGTAACATATTTTTTATGGCAGTATGCAATTTCAGGGTGCCGGCATAAAGACCGAACAGACTGGCCGGATGTGTGCCTGTATCGATGGCATAACCAGAGAGAAACTGCTGCAGACTGGTCAGCGGCAAGGGCTTGGATATCGCATATCCCTGCAGATAGGGCACACCGGTTGTGAGCATGGCATCAAGAATGTCTGGGGTTTCCACTCCTTCCACTACCAGGTCCAGTTGCAGCTCTGAGGCCAGATCCTGAATGGTGCGGACGAAATGCAGGTCTTGCGGTCTTTCCCCGAGAAACCGGACAAAGCCTTGATCTAGTTTGATCTCGTCAATAGGGAGTTCTTTTAGACGTAAGAGGGAGGCGT
>DAHWJO010000267.1:0-2866 GCA_027344105.1 Sulfobacillus sp. | reverse complement strand
CGACACGCTGGCCGCCCGCGGTGTGGCCTGGTGCAATCAGCTTTTTGCCATCGAACGATCCCTGAAGGCGGTCAGTGCCGAGGAACGGCAGCGCCAGCGGGAGATCCGCAGTCGGCCCGTCGTCGACGCCTTTTACACGTGGGTCCGCAAAATCGCCCCGAATATCCTGCCGAAAAGTTTGTTGGGGGAGGCGATCACGTATGCCCTAAACCAACAGGAGTCCCTCGAACACTTTTTCCTCGATGGGCGCTTGGAAATTCACAATAATCGCGCCGAACGCAGTATCAAACCCTTTGTCATCGGCCGCAAGGCCTGGTTATTTTCCAATACGGCGCGCGGGGCGAAAGCCAGTGCGATCATCTATAGCATCGTCGAAACCGCCAAAGAGAATGGGCTCAAACCCTTCGCGTACCTCGAATACTGTTTGGAACAGCTGCCGAACCGGGATCTCGCGGATCCCACCACCTTCGCGAGCCTGTTGCCGTGGTCAGACGATCTTCCCCGCCATCTGCATCTCCACATGGCCTAGCAATCTCTCGGGCCTCGCCCTGGTTCTCCGAAGCAGGCGTACGAGACCTTCTGAGTGAGAAGAGTCCCGCCACCGTTTCGATCCCTGCACATGATGGTGTCTCCCAAGAAAATCGCAAACGTCGGGGGTCAATGCGAGGTGCTATCTATTTTACGCTTACCCTTTGCATTTCAAAAGAACCACCTTATTGATGTAACGTTCGTGACTGTCTAGAGGTTACCTCTATGGTTTGGAATCAGGAGACGGCTGCTCACTGTGTGAAATTCCTTTGTAAACCTAAACCGAGCTCTTCCCACTGACGGAGAAGAGCTCGACATGAGGCACTATTAACTTTGCCCCCACTTGTCGCTAGCTAAATTAAACGATCCAGATGCCCCGCTTGACGACGTCCACTTGATGATGGTCCCCTGAACATTTGTGATGGTAATCGCGCCGGTTTGCCCCGGTGCCAGAAATTCACCACTCCACGGCGCATTGTTTTGGTCTAGTACTTGCACGTCAATCATGCCCTGTTCAGGATTGGACCGCTTATAGCCACCAAGGACTAGAACCTCGTTCATCGTGTCTGGGTACCACCCGGCGGTCCATGCGGAGGACTGCGTCATCGGTATAGGCCCGATCGGTATGCCGGGTTCCGCGATCGGATGCGGAACGGGCGGTGAAAAGTGGGTCACCCCGCCGTGATCCATGGCCTTGTTTTTATTCTGTGCGGCGTGCGCCAGTTCCTTGGCAATGCGCTGTTGTTTTTGGCTTTGAAAATTTTGCGTCGTACTTGCTTGCGTGGCATTATGACTGGCTATCGCACTGGCTCCAAGAAGTACAATGCCGGCGGCAATTAGGCTCGTGTAGAGATATCGCATGGGTTTCACCCTTTCTATCTAAGTTTTATCTTTCTAAATGTTCGTTGCCCACGAATATACATCGTTGCCTCCGGTTGCATTGTTTAAGTCTGCCCATCCACTTTGCCAACTTGGGGCATGGCAACGATTCGTTTCTAGCACTATCACGCGCCATATATTGGTAATTACCGGCTCTCACGAAGGTCTTTCCATAATAACTCCGAGGCTTTGGTGGCAATAAATGAGAGACGGCGCTCAATCGGAAGGCCATTCGGGGGAGCGAGTTTACTAGCACTTTTGGCAGCACTCGGCGCGTGGAATTTACCACAATCTGGATTATGGCGGAATATTTACGAATCGTTGCCATACCCCATATAGGAATTATCTGGATAGGCTGTGATGCAAACTCCGCTGGGGTGGCTTTCAATGCTCTGCCGGATCTCGTCTGTGTGGCGGAGCAATTCGGAAAGAATGGGTCCGCCTGCGCATTACCAACCCTTGCCTCATATGGGATTCCATGGGTGATACATGGTCGTGAAGTGATGAGACCGCAACAGGGGCCGTGGAAACCGTCGGCGTGCGAATGCCGTCTGGCAGTTTTTCTACGGTTCGCTACGTCCCCGCATGCGGTCAAACAGTTGATGACCGAGAACCTGATCATGTTCCTTGGCAGTGTCCCATCCAAACGTTATGGACTGCATCGATATTTTGGACATTTCCGAAATCGGCAGTCTTACGCTGGGCTATTCCACTGCTTGGCCCACTGAAGAAAAATGTCAAGACTCTTGGGGTTGGCCATGGCATCTGGGTCGACCGATGTGCCCGGGGCAAATCCCATAAGAATTTTCCGGATGGGCACTTCAAGCTTCTTGCCGTTCAGGGTGCGCGGCACCTCAGGAATCTCGTAGATGGCATCAGGGACATGGCGGGGCGAGACAGTGCTGCGAATGACCTCGGCTATCTGTTCCCGCAAGTCTGCAGTCAGCTCTGTGCCCTCTGCCAGGACGACAAAAAGCGGCAGAAAAGATGGGCGTCCCAGATACTCGAGATCGACGACCAAGGAGTCCGCTACCGCTGGCAATGATTCCACGGCTTGATAGATTTCACTGGAGCCCATGCGCACCCCGTGGCGATTGATGGTCGAGTCGGAACGTCCATAGATAATCGCAGTGCCCTGCGGTGTAATTTGAATCCAGTCACCGTGCTGCCAGACTCCAGGATATTTGGTGAAGTAGCTGTCATAATAGCGCTGACCTTCTGGATCGTTCCAGAAGTAAATCGGCATGGAGGGCATCGGCTCTGTTACCACGAGTTCTCCGACGTCGCCAGTCACGCCTTCCCCGATGTCGTTGAACGCTTGCACTTTGACGCCGAGAAATCGGCACTGCATCTCCCCTGCCCGTACGGGCAGGATAGGACACCCCCCTACAAAAGCCGCGGCGACATCAGTCCCTCCGCTGATGGGGCCGAGCCAGATATCAGAGCGCACATGGTCATA
>DAHWJO010000266.1:0-2932 GCA_027344105.1 Sulfobacillus sp. | reverse complement strand
CGTCCATTTCAATGATTATGCGGCGTGGGCGCCGGTCTGGATCCCCTACATTGACCCAGCTCAGCCGGGCCTGACGCTCCTTCTCCTACACGGGGAGCAAGCCCTCTTCCGTGGCCACACTTTGCTGGTGAACCTCGCGCTCTTCCTCTTGATGGCTGTGGGCGAGGTCCTGCTGATCCGTCGTCCCGCCGGGGGGCTTTTCTGGGCCGTAGTAGGTCTCAACCTGCTCGCGTTTTGGTGGCTGGGTCAGGGATTGGGATTGCGGCCCGCGTACGGAGCCAACCTCAATGCCGCTCCCCTGCTCTTTTTAATGATCTGGTCCTCCTCCAGTGCCACAACCCGCCACCGTCAGACCCGGCAAGCGGATACCCCCGCCTTGTCGGCATAGACTCCCGCGGGCTCCCCTACGAGGGAGGCCGCGTTTGCTTTACGGCGGTGCGCGCCACTCAAGTCCCATCACAATTTTCCGGTCATCAGCAACAGCCCCAAAATTACAAAAGCCGCCCCAGCGCCCAAATGGATATACTGCACAGGGATCAATTTGGTGATGGCTTCGCCAAAGATGACGCCCAGCAAAGCACTGACTGACAGCGCCAGCGCCGCACCGATGAATACGGATATTGCCGAATCCGACTGTGCCGACAGTGTCATCACACTCAGCTGCGTTTTGTCCCCGAGTTCAGCAAAGAAGATCAAGCCAAAAGTTGAAAACAACACTTTCCAGTCCACCGGGACCCCTCCCTCAAGGCTTGTGCTTTGTCCTCGGGTATACCTATGACTGCGACTCATGATTCATGTCGATTTGTTTCACGCCCTATCGGGCCCGGCCCTGTGATGTTTCTGAATCGCAGGAGGGGGGAGGAATGTCCACGCGTTGAACTTGCACCCCACAGTGGGGGAGCGAGGGTTGCCTAGACATGCACTCAGAGTCTTTGTGGACCGTTTCCAGACCACTAACGGCTGTGCCCGGATTCTTGGTTTCCCGGTCACGATTCGTTATGCTCAGTTTGGGCCATAAGTTTGCGCAGCGGACGCCATAGTCCAAGGGCTGCGGTGAACACCACCGCCATTATCCCGAAGACCACCCGCGGGTTGCGCACAAATTGGTCTGCCAGCAAGGGCGACAGCACCGCCACTCCCGCGGCGGTGACCATCCCTATCCAGCCTTGCACATCCACACGGATGACGTCCGGGAGCCATGTCATCCAGATGCTGGTGTGGCTGCTCGCAAACTGCGACTGCCCCGCAACCATCAATCCCCAGCCCGCCAGGACCCATATCACATGTCCTTGAGGCGCCCAAGCCAGCACCGCGAATCCCACAGCCACAAGCGCCAGCCCCATTCCCATAAAGTGCAGGGCCGTCCAGCGTCTGGCTATCCGCCGCCCTATTCCCAACAGAATAACCCCGGACACTGCCCCTAACGGGAGCAGCGTCAAGTCGCCTGGAGCCACATGAGGCCCGTGCGGCGAGACCAGCGCCAAAGGCACAAAAGCGGCGACAATGAGGAACGGCACCGTACTCAGCACCCGCAAGGCCGCCAGATAGAATCCGGGGCCCGACAGACCCTGGTGGATATGCGCGGCCCTCTCCCGCCAGGCCAGACGCTCTGTCCGGCCCATCGACATGCGTCCCGCCGCAGATTCCCTCAGAGCCAGCCATCTTATGACCCACACGGCCGAAACACAGGGCCAGAACACCAACAGCAGGCTGTGCCCTGAGGCCACCACGCCGTCTTGCACCACGAACCCCCGGGTCAGGGGTAGAATGAGCCCTCCCATAATGGTCAGAATCTGGAGAGTGAGAAAATAACGCGGCAAGCGGGCGGAATGCTCATCTTCGCTGAACAAGCTGTTCCATGCGGGGCCCACGTATCCTGACGCCTGGTTCATCACCAGGCCCAGCGCCAGAATCCACGGATTATGGGACAGAGCCCATATGCCGAGCGCCACGACCCACCCGCCAAAGTCCCCAGACATAATGGTTCCCTTGCGCCCCAGGCGGCGGGTGATGGACCCGGACAGCCCCAGCCCCAGCAACTGGATCACAGCCCCCGCCCCAATAGTCCATCCAAGATTCCTGGCGGAAAGCCCCTGATCCAACAAGAACAGCGACAGATACGATCCCATCCAGGCTACCGTGACAGACCAAGGAAATTCCGTCACCAGAAACACTTGGGCATTCGTCCATTTCAATGAGGGCATCACAGATCCTGTTCCTAACGTTGACTCAATTTAAAATGAAATATACCACGAAATCCACCGGGAATTGATCTATATGCCTGAAAGCGCACGGAGATGCTCCTCAAATCTTCCATCCCGTCTCATAGTGCCGAGGCCCCGGCACGCTGGCCCTCAAATCGCGGCAATAATCTTGTTCACGACAGACAAGGGGCGCGGTGCATCCCGATTGCAGCCAGCCATGTGAGAGAGATGAGGATGAGGCCTTCCCCTCTCACACCGCAAGTGAGAAATTTTGACGCCGGTCCCGAAGCGTCCTCCTCGCAGACAATCAAACTCGGTTATGATAGACGGAGATTGGACATGGTATCCCGCGGCCCTGTAAGACAGGGACCCGCTTTCCTGAAAGGAGCATTTCGCGTGACACAGAAGCCTTACGGATCCTGGCCGTCCCCAGTATCCACGCCTATGCTGACCAAAGACAGCATCCATTTCGACCAGGCGCTGCTCGACCAAGACACTCTGTACTGGATTGAAGCGCGCCCCTCTGACGCGGGCCGCAACGTCATTGTCCGCCGCAATCCGGACGGCAGCTTCCAAGACATAACCCCCGCGCCTTTCAATGCCCGCACGCGGGCTCATGAATATGGCGGCCGCTGCTACCTGGTCCACAACGGCACAGTCTTTTTCACCAACTTCTCCGACCAGCGCCTGTACCGCCAGGATCCCGGGAAAGATCCCGTGCCGGTGAC
>DAHWJO010000265.1:0-2946 GCA_027344105.1 Sulfobacillus sp. | reverse complement strand
GTCCGCTCGTGCCACAGCCCGCGAGAACCATCCCGCCCAAAAGAATGGCCGCGCCGAATACCACTTGTTTTCGTTTGATCATGGGATGATGCCTCCGTGGGTGTGAAAAAGTTTGTGGTGATCCGCATGAGCGACATGGCGCCGTGCGACTGTGGCGAATAAATCTGTCATCATGATAACGCGGTCGATCCCCGGTAAGTTACTGGGAATCATTGACATCTGCCGCGGTTCTCTCCATAGACCTGCCTACGCAAGACACGTCTGTGGGGATGGGCGGAGCTGACTGTCTCAGATGGGTACACTCACCTGAGATAGCCGGGAGTGTACGGTTTGTCGCCATTTCTGGCGTATCATATGCTTGTCTCATTAATCATCCCTCCATTCGGCTTGCCGATCACCGACAGTGTGGCGTGCCAGTGACTGTGAGGCCATTTTGACGAACGCCGCGCTGTGTCAGATTTTTAACACTCTCTTACACTTTTCGTTCTAATGCTACACACCCCCCTGCTCTGTCCATTTATGGGGTATGGCAACGATTTCTTTCCAGCACTATCACTAGTCATTGATTGTCGTTTTCCGGCTCTCGTGAGGGTCATGCTGTCAGAAACCGATCCTTGACCTGGAGATTTTGGTGCCAATACAGGAGATTCGAAGCCCATCGAAAGCCGATCCGGGGGGTATCCTGACGCCCGGACCGGTTGACTCACTCTTGACAGCACATAGTGCGTGGCATTTACCAAAACCTGGCTTATGGTGGGAATTTGACGAGTCGTTGCCATGCCCCTACGACGGTTCGGCATTGACCTGCCATTCGCGGAGCAAGCTCCGCTCTGCAAAGCTTTGGCATAGATGAATATGATGTCAGGCTCAAAGAGAGCACTCTCTTGCCATCACAAAACAGACCAGTGCCTACGATGCACAATATTTGGTCTTGGCCCAGCGCTTTTCCGCTACCCTGTGGACTCTGGACAGGCGGTTAGGACAGGTCGCAAAACTACATGGCATCGCTGTAGAGCCCGAAAACTAGGGTGTTGCGACCGTTAAAGGCAGAAGTTCTACGCTAACCTCCAGTCCTGTGCCGCATCGCGACACCGCCTACCCCTTTCCGCAATCTTGGTTTTAAGGTCCCTCATAATTCAGGTGGTCGCAAGCTCGGGAAAGATCTCGGTAATGGGCTTGCGGCCGTCGCCTGGGCGGCGAATCCGATCGGGATCCAGCGGCGTCTTCCCTTGCAATTGGGCGATGCCCAGTCGCAAGGTATCCGGAAACAGGCCCGTTACCGCATGGATCGCCTTTTGGCCGCCATAACCCAAGGACAACACCATGGGCGCCGCGACCAGACGGAGCGATTGTTCATCTAAGACGTGAGTTCGTAGGTGGTGATGTTTCCGCGTGGAATGGACCGGATTAAATGTACCAGTGCCGCGTGATCGATTGCGTCCGCCATACGCATCCTTCCTGACCGCGGGGGTCTCATCAGGTCTGGAGCAACGGAAAGTCATCCTTCTAGCCAGGACAGTCCATAACCAATGATGGCCGGTAATGTACCACAGCCGTGAACGTCTCGTTCCGGAACATACGCCACCGAGGGAAGTGCGGTACGGTAGTTCTCTTGGCGCTTAATGGAGTTTCCGGGAGCAACGGGGTCCACTCTGCAACGGTCCGGCGTACGGCACACGCTCAATGGTGAATGCGGGTCCACGACGCCGCGAATCTTGGACACATGGAGAAGCCCGAAGTGACGACTATCGAGACCGCCATCTGGCTGAACCCCATACTGATTCGGTGGCACCCGAGGAAGGCGATTATGCTTCCGAAGGAGTTCCGGCAGCACGTCACTCGGCACAAACCGGATCAGCATGACCCAGAGAAACGGAAGGTTATCGGCCGGCGACTTAAAGACCATGATATCGCCGCGATGGATAACACCCTATTTCGTGTGTACGAGCAGGGTGCTTCCCTGGGGATTGTCGGCTCCAGACTGTCGCTCCGCATCGTCCACAATTTTATGACCTTCTGTCAAGGAATTAACTGCTCCTCGGAGGGGGAATCGAGGTGACACCAGCCCATGCGTCACCTCCAGTTACGCGGCATGCTCGCTTTAACACCAAAAAACTACTGCCATTCTCAGATAGATTCTATTCTCGCGCGGGAATCTCCTTGCGGGACACTCGCCTTCGTTACCCGGCTATTCATTCTGTGAAGTATCCTCCGAGGGCGAATGGCCAGTCGCCGGGTCCCGGTCTGCCCACACGGTACCAAAGTCACGCCGCCCATGAACTATGGCGAGCACCCATACGGCATCCGCGTCGATTAAATGAGGCGGTAAGGCGGAGCAATGAGTTCGCGAAGGTGCGGGTCGGCCAGCTCAGGCACCTGTCGCCCTCGATGAGAAAGAAACGCAAGAGATCGGCCTGCCGCGAGAATTTCCATAAAAATCGGTACTTGCATAGTGTTGCTATAAGGACAATCCGATGTATCCAGTCAACCACGCACACGATATTTTGAAGCGCTTGCTGCATGCTCACAGCAGCTTCGTCAGAAGCGACCTTCAGGGCTACTGGGACTTGTTCGCTTTCGTGACAAATCCACCGGATAATATGCTGGAAAAAGTCGAACTGGTGATAAAAATGGCTTTTAAAAATCCCAAATTGCTGCGGTACAGAGACTATTATTCAGTAAATACGGGCATTGCCGAACGGGAGTAGCAACACTATGCAAGTACCGATTTTTGCCATAAGCAGCGCCGCCGCATAATGGGGAGAATCACCATCCGCCGCTCAACCGCTGCCTGACTTAGCACCCGGCCCGCGCGCACATCCTCCAGGCTCCGCTCCACCTTCTGCTGCACGTACAAGTGATACTGAACGTGGTATCAGCAGTTGCCATATTTCCTCATCAAATATGAACATCCGCCATGCGTCTGACCTTTGTCTCCCTCCGAAG
>DAHWJO010000264.1:0-2947 GCA_027344105.1 Sulfobacillus sp. | reverse complement strand
TGGCGGCGGTGAGTGTGGCCATGGCTCTAGCTTTAGGTCAAGTGGTGAAGTCAGCGGGTCCCGAGCAGGCGGAGGGCATCGCCCTGTAGGGCGGCCCTTGAAATACTTGCCATCCTCAAACAGCCAGCCATTGGGCGCACGCGTTCTGATCTTGTCCCTGCGGACATAGGAATTATCCGAATGGGACAGGAGGGATAGGTGTGGCCGAGCTGTGGCATACCTTAACAGGCGAAGAAGCACTGATGCAATTGCGGTCCGCGGCTGACCGAGGTCTGAGCCAGTCCGAGGCCGGGACCAGGCTGCGCGAGGTGGGCTTGAATGCCATTCAGGCAGCCCGGAAAACGCCCTGGTGGAGCATATTTCTCAGCCAATTTCGGGATTTTATGGTTTTAGTCTTGATTGGCGCCACTATCGTGTCTTTCCTCCTTGGCGAAGTGGGCGATGCGGTCACGATTCTGGCCATTGTGCTGATGAATGCCGCCCTGGGATTCATCCAGGAATACCGTGCGGAAAAATCTGTGGAGACCCTGAAACAGCTGACCGCGCCAGAAGCGCATGTGCTGCGCGACGGCGCTGTCAAGACAATCCCGGCTGAAGAATTGGTGCCGGGCGACATTGTCGAGCTCGAGGCCGGGGACAGGATACCTGCCGACTGCCGACTGCTGGCCGTCTGGGGTTTGAAAACCGACGAGGCGGCGCTGACCGGAGAGTCGCAGAGTGTGAGAAAGACTCTGGCGCCGGTGGCGGATCTGGAAGCCCCGGTGGCGGACCGCCGCAATATGGTGTACATGGGAACCTCTGTGTCCCATGGCCGCGGGCAGGCTCTGGTCGTAGCGACGGGGATGCATACGGAAATGGGAACCATTGCCCACCTGATGCGGGAAGCGGTGGAGGACCAGACCCCTTTGCAGCGGCGCCTGGAACATCTTGGCAAGATTTTGGTGTACCTTTCTCTCCTCATTGTGCTGGTTGTGGTCATTACCGGGCTGTTCCGGGGCGAGCCCCTCTACCAGATGTTTTTGACCGGGGTGAGCCTGGCGGTGGCGGCGATTCCCGAAGGGCTGCCGGCGATTGTGACCATTGCTCTGGCGCTGGGGGTCCAGCGCATGATCCGGGCGCATGCTATTGTCCGCCGCCTCCCCGCCGTAGAGACCCTTGGCTGCACCACCGTGATTTGCACGGACAAAACCGGCACGCTGACCAAAAACCAGATGACGGTGACCGCGATCTGGGCCGGGGAGGAGAGAGTGGAGCCGGGGGAGAATGCGGGGCAGTCGCTGACCGTCCGCAAATTGCTCACGGGAGCCGTCTTGTGCAATAACGCGTCCGCGGGCGAATCCCCGGGACACGACAGCGGGCAAGCCAAAGGCGACCCCACCGAGGTGGCTTTGCTGTGGGCGGCGCAAGACTGTGGGGTCAGCCCCGCAGATATCGGCAAGGAATACATCCGGCAAGGCGAAATTCCTTTTGAATCGGAGCGCCAGCGCATGGCAGTGATGGCTGCGGACCGGAGAAACCGCCGCGCAGTCTACGTGAAGGGCGCTCCCGACGCCATTTTGCCGCGCTGCCGCTTCATGGAGCTTGAGGAGCGGGTCCTGCCCATGGACCGTCGCCTGCGCCTGCAGGCGCAGGCGGCCAACGACCAGATGGCGGATGAGGCGCTGCGGGTTTTGGCGGTGGCCTACAGGCCGGTCCGGGGCGATGAGCCCGAAGAGGCTTGGGAGCAGGACCTGGTGCTCTTGGGTCTGGTGGGAATGATTGACCCGCCGCGGCCGGAGGCGGTGCAGGCGATACGGGAGGCCAAAAAGGCTGGACTGCGCACTGTGATGATTACCGGGGACCATCCCAAGACTGCCCGGGCGATTGGCGAGCGGATGGGCATGCTCGGGCCGGGTGACGAAATTATCACCGGACCCGAGCTGGACCGCCTCACCGACCAGGAACTCGCCGCCCGTGTCGCTCAGATCCGCGTCTATGCCCGGGTGTCCCCCCCTCACAAGCTGCGGGTGGTGCGCGCCTGGAAGGCCAAAGGCGATGTGGTGGCGATGACGGGAGACGGGGTGAATGACGCCCCCGCCCTGAAAGAGGCCGATATTGGGGTCGCCATGGGAAAGACCGGGACGGACGTGACCAAAGAAGCCTCGGCCATGATTCTCACGGATGACAATTTCGCGACAATTGTGCGCGCCATTGAGGAAGGGCGCGCCATCTACGACAACATCCGAAAATTTATCCGCTACCTCCTGTCCTGCAATGTGGGCGAAGTGCTGGTGATGTTTCTGGCGGCGTTTTTCGGACTGCCGCTGCCCTTGCTGCCTATCCAGATTCTCTTTGTGAATCTGGTCACCGACGGGCTGCCGGCCATGGCCCTGGGCGTGGACCCGCCGAGCCCCGGAGTGATGGACCGCCCGCCGCGGTCCCCCAACGAAAGCATCTTCGCCCGCGGACTGGGCGCGAAGATCGCGTTTCGCGGGATATTGATTGGGGTGAGCACCCTCTTGGTGTTTGTCTGGTCTATGAGTGTCTGGGGAATGGGGCTGCGGGAAGCCCGGACCATGGCGCTCGGCACATTGATTCTCAGCCAGCTGTTCCATGTGTTTGATGCCCGCGCCGAAGACCGCAGTTTTCTCGAGATTGGGCTGTTCTCCAATATCTGGGCCGTGTTGGCGGTGGGGTCATCCATTGTCATGCTGGTGGCGATTATCTATGTGCCGTCTCTGCGCGAACTGTTTAAAACGGACCCGCTAAGCTGGTCAGACTGGCTGGTGGTGGTGCTGGCTTCCGGATTCATTCAGATGCTGGCGGCTTTCCGCGATGTGGTTCTCCGCCCCATCCGGCAGATGGTGCGCAGGTCCGCCCAGTGAGCGCTGGGCGGATCCCCCTTCCGGGAGGGGGCGCCAGTTCGCACACGAGGTTGTGGCCGCCGTTACTGTTTGTCCAGCGCGCG
>DAHWJO010000263.1:0-2969 GCA_027344105.1 Sulfobacillus sp. | reverse complement strand
AATCACCAGCAGTACCTCCGCCGGGAAATTCGGCAGCAGTCTTTCCGCTACCGGGTGGAATTGCCGGAGGGTGCCGAAACGGAGCATATCGAAGCGCAACTGACCAACGGGGTGCTGGCAGTGCGGATTCCCTTGCAGGCAAAGAGAAAAATAGCTGTGGCGATTCAACAGCCGCTCGCAGAAAACAGAGTGGCAGCTGAAGAGTCAGGAAGTCCCGTCTAATTACTGAGAGAAAAGTTTTTGAGCAACTGTTGCAGTAGCGCTTGACAAAGCAGGGAAAAAATCGTAAACTAAAGTCAACGAAAGATAAAGTTAAACATAGGGGTGATTGAAATGATGTTTGATGAATTGTTTCGCCCGCTTGAGCGGGTAGCTTATGCGCCTCTGACCAATATTGTGAAGAAGGACGGTCAGTTCGAGGTGGTATTGGCGGTGCCAGGTTACACGGAAGACCAGATGAGCCTGTCGATTGAAAATGGTGTGCTGGAAATCAAAGCGGACGCGAAAGAAGGTCAGGACACCGAGATGTACCTGCGCCGGGAAATTCGTCAGTTGCCTTTCCGGTACCGGGTAGAGTTGCCAGATGGCGCGCAAGCCGATCAAATTGGCGCTGAACTGAACAGCGGGCTCTTGACGGTGAGGATTCCGCTGCGGCCCAAAACAGTGATTCCTGTTAAAATCCAGACGGTGCCTATCAACAAGAGCCTTGAGGCGTAAAATGTGAGTGAGTATGCGGCTCCCCGCTGCGGTGAACAGTGGGGAGCCGCATTTTCGTTGCGCAAGGGACATCCGGATAGGCGCGGGTGCCAGATCCGTTGCCGCTGTTATACTTTACGGAGCTCCAAAGATCGATTGTTTTTCGGCAAGCCTTGATGAGGAGGCAGTCTATGTCCACAAACCCGGATGTCGAGCGAATCACCTACTGGATCCGTCTGCTGCGCCAGCGAAACGCCGCGGCGGTGGTTAGGGATTTTTCTCCTGATCTTAGAGTGGCCATGCCGGCCCCGCTCCTCCAACTCTGGGATGCCCTGACCAAAAAGGCCGGTGAATTTGAACGGGTGCTTAGCAGCACCACGGATCTCTCTGGCACGGACCATCTAGTGCGTGTCCGCTGCGCCTTCGCCCAAAGTGTGCGCGAGGTGATGCTGGAAGTGGCTCTGGACCACGTTGGCCGCATTCGCGGGTTCTTTGGGCACATTCTCACACGCAATACCGCTCTAACGCATGCACGCGTTCCGCCTTATGTCAACCCCAGCTACTTCACCGAACGCGATGTGGTCATCGGCCATGAGCCCTGGCTGGTCGGAGGGACGCTCACCTGTCCCGTGTGGGACGGCCCTTTTCCCGGAGCGGTACTGGTTAATACGCACCGTGACCGCAACGGCACGGGCAACATCTTCCGTGACTTGGCATGGGGACTGGCGGCCAATGGCGTCATGGTTCTCCGCTACGACCAGAGTGCCGTGGGCCACAGAGATAGGGACGCGTACATGGGCAGTCTAGACGGTCCTGGTTCCGCCATGGCGCCCCCGTTAACCGTTCAATGATGAAGTTTTGGATGATGCCGTCTCGGCGTTGCAGCGCCTTTGTGCCGATCCCGCCAGCAATGGCCATGTGTTTGCCGTGGGACACGGCCTCGGAGCCTACCTTCTGCCCCGGCTGGCCCAGCAGTACGGGGGTCCGCTCGGTTTCGTCAGCCTATTCGGCCACACCCGCTCAGCCTGGGAGATATCTTTAGAAAGCGTCGCCCACATCATGACCGAGAACCCGTCCCACTTCCGCGCGGCACAGAGGATTCAAGCCGACCTTGACCGCGTTGGGCAAGGCCAATATCAAGACAGTGAACGCCTGGCGGGCCAGTCGGGACGGTACTGGTCAGATCTGCGAGATCATCACGGTCGGCACCGCTTCGCCTCTGACTCACCGATTTTGGCGGTCTACGGCAGCGGCGACGATACGAGCGGGGGAATAGCAGAATTCGAACGCCTGAAAGCGGACCTCAGAAGCTGTCGCCGGGCAGCGTTTGTTCTCTATGCTGACCTGAGTTACTGGCTCCAGCCCATGGAGCGCGGCTATGACCCTCACCGCGATCTGCGGCACAGCTTGCAAGGTCCCGTGGACCAGCGTCTCATCTTTGATATGGCCCGGTGGATCCGGACCACTCCCGTGACGGTCTGACCGGTCCGCCGCTTTAACACTTTGCAAGGATTCCAAGAGCGCGTACGGAGGCTGCGCCGCCGTCCTTCCCTTCTGGCCGCGGACCCGCTACCATGGAGGAAGGGCATGGCAAAGAGGAGTGTGCAGAGTGAAACTGGAAACAGGATGGATAGAGCTGGAAGACAACGGACAGCCTATGTCCGCTTACCAAGCGGTAGGCGAGCGCGAGCCGGAATCAGCGCCTTGCATTCTCATTGTGCAGGAAATTTGGGGCCCGGACGACCATATCCAGGATATGGCCAACCGGTTTGCGGAATCGGGATATCTGGCTGTGGCTCCCGACTTGTATTCCAAGGGCGGCAGGGCGCCGGCTTTGGCCTTTGACCGAATTGAAGCGGTCAAGCGCTTTTTTGACACCCTGCCGCAACCGGCATGGATGGACGAAAAACTGCGCGAACAGTATCTCAACCAATATCCCCACGCAGAAGCCCAGGATTTGAAGGAGACTTACACGACCCTTTTCGGCCGCCGGGACCCGGACCAAATGGCACGCGACCTGGCACTGTGGGCCCAATATTTCCGCGGTCGGGGCCACGATGTGGCGAGCGTGGGATACTGCATGGGCGGGGCACTGGCTTTTCAGCTGGCCAGTTTGGTGCCTGACCTCAAAGGAGCCGTCTGCAATTACGGCGTGGCGCCCAAGGAAGAGGACATGGCCCGCATCGCCTGCCCGGTCAGAGCATTCTATGGCGGCGAGGACCACCGGATTACATCGCACGTGCCGGAGGTAGCCAAGACCATGGCCGATTTGG
>DAHWJO010000262.1:0-2994 GCA_027344105.1 Sulfobacillus sp. | reverse complement strand
GACGGCCTGCCAGCTCTGGCCGTGGTTGTCGGACTGCCATAGCGGGCCTTTATAGGTGTTCTGCGTCACGATGTGCTGGCCGGAAACGGCCAGCGGAGAGGGCGCATTGAAAGACAGGGCGGCCGCGTTCGTGGCCACTGCGCTGGGCGTGGTGTGGGTGAAGTTCGCCCACGACAGAGGAGATAGCAAGTCAAATGGCGTAGGGGCGATGGTGATGGACCCCGCATCCTTTTGATTATGATGAGGGGCTGCCGCGGACTTGGATGGAGAAAGAAATAGATAGGACAGGGAAATAGTGGCCGGACCGGGTTTGAGCGCGCCCAGTGGCGGGAGGCTGGCCGGGACCGCGAACGTCCCGCTCACGTCGCCATTGAATTTCTGAGTGACTTGCCCCACACCGCCTTGGGAAGACACGCCGTTTTGGGTCCACTGCAACTCATAGCCAAAAGGCTGGCCAATGTCGGTGCTCACCGGCGCCCAGCCGGACACGTGCACCATCGTTCCGGCCTCTCCGCGCGCAGGAGATAGGCGCAGATACGCAGCGGACGGGCTCTTGGGTATGGCCCCGGAAATCACGAAAGGGTGGGAAAGGGTGGGGTCAATCAGGCCGCATCCGACCTGATTGACCCCGACGCACAAAACCCCGACACTGAGCGGGCCGTCCCTCAAGCGGTGGGCTCCGTGAGGCGATATCCATGAGGTGACGGGAATGCGGAATTTTATGGTGAAGATGCCCGGGTGCTGCTTAGACCAGGAGACGGGCAGGGCTTGCTCACTGTAGCCTTCGCTAACGCTTCCGAGGAGAATATTGCCGGCGATCTCCTGCAGTTTCGGGTTCTTGGCGGCCGCGGGCACATTGCCGCGCACGGTGACGGTTGTGCCAGGCGGCCCGCTAGAGGGGGACAGCACGATATGCCCGGGTGCTGGAGTCTTGGATGCATGCGGGGCGGAAGAGGCCGACGGCGAGGTGGATGCCGAAGGAGCTGCGGCGGTGGAAACTGTCCCGCAGCCTGCTGCAAAACCCGCAAGCATCATGGGACCCATCAATTTGACGGGGAATTTCATCATGGCATCCTCCTGGTGGAATCATTGTACTGACATAACTCCAAAAGTTCTCCAAGGGTTACGGTTGATGGTGGGCCTGGCCTTTTTTGCCCTGCAAAAGAGCCTGGCATATCCGGTGGGCTGCGGGATCTCTTCGCTTTTCGGCGTCTTCAGGCGCCGCGCCTCGTGTTGACTTGTTCGCAGACTCACGATATTCTGACCAGAGCACTAAAGGAGAATGCCTGTGATTCCCTCGATTCGTCACCTCACCAAATAAAGATCGTAGTCACTGTGGGAGACGAAGCGTCCCCAGTGGCACAAACAAGGGGACGAATGAAATTGGCAGAATTGAGTACTGAACGACTGCTCATGGTATCATGGACCGCAGAATTGGTTGAGACGGTTCTGCGCGCTCCATCACAGCTACACCCATTATTGGGCGTCACGATCTCTGATGAGTTCCCGAGCTACCCCGTCCGTCACTTTGTGTTGCCCACCACACTGGTCCAAGTACTACGCGATCCCAGCTATGGATTGTGGAGCGGCATGATTATCCACAAGGCGGACCGCCTCGCCATTGGTTCGATGGGCTGCAAAACTCCGCCTGATGGGCAGGATCAGGTCGAAATCGGATACGACATCGTGCCAGCCTACCAGGGGCAGGGATATGCCACGGAGATCGGCCGTGCCTTTATAAAGGACCCCATTGTCAAGACAATATTTCTACGGATTTTTAGTTACAGTACTGCAGATGTCGATGGGGAAACATACATCCCCAGATAACTCAGGGAGTAGGGACAATGTCATTAACCCGCTTCAGAAAAGTCATCAACAATCGCACTCATTTTCGGTAAATGTCTATCATGTATAGCATGTATTGCAGGAGGACCTGTGGCACGCCAGGGAAAACTACCCCGTTCCGCTGCGGTCGGAGGTGAGTGGCGTCGCCTATTGCGTTCTGTTCCGTGTTGCTCGGCTATGTCGCATAAGGGTAGGCCGGGGATTGGACACAGGCCATCAACAACCGCGCGGCAATGCCGGTCTTCATTGGGCGACGGTTAAAGCGATAGACGAATTCTTCGAGGTATAATTGGCGACGGGCGCGTCCGCGCCCGTGATAGGTCCCATCAATGAAGGTCTTCGCCAGGCTGATGACCGTATTGACCCAGTGAAAGACCACGGGCGCCTCGGGATCCTTGCTGAGGGTGGCTTCATGGGGTCCTGCCAACAAAACGCGGATTTCCCCCGGTAGAATTGGCTAATTTTGGATCAATAGAGCGGGGAGGGGTCCTCTTGGCGACAATGATGATAGAACTGCCTCCGCCATGGCGACCGTGGTCTCCTGGTGGATAAGGAAATGGCATCGGTCCCGCGGGATCGGGGTTTGTGTAGCATCCGAACGAAAACTGCAATACATCTCTGTATCCCTTAGTCAGCAAGGCATTTGCGAGACGACCCTCTTTGTCGAAGGGGATATCCTCTGGGGAGAAAAAACCTCTAAGGAGCGGATCCATGGCATCCTATCGCCCGCATCTGCCCGTTTAGGACCAATCGCGCGAGGTTGTTGCAGTTTTCGTTCGGATGCTACACAAACCCCAACAACCGGACATATCACAGAACTGGTCGATTTGGGATTGGCCCCATCGGGCACTACGCTCTGCGATATGCTCCAACAGTGTGATGGGAGCGGTCCACTCGTCCGCACCCGGACGATGGCCGTGGAAGATCAAACCCGTGTCCGTCATCGGGTCAAAAGTGCCCTCCTGTGTTGGGGTGTCGCCGTCCCCGGTGCCCGGCGTGATTGGACCGCGGCCTATGTGGCTTGGATCCGTCAATGGTCGCCGGACGAAGGGCCGCGGGCCCAGGCGTGGGCGGAACTGAAGTATTGCACGGCGGAGGGTGGCTGGCGACGGGCGATATGGCCAGCATAGACCCCGATGGCTATTTGAG
>DAHWJO010000261.1:0-3061 GCA_027344105.1 Sulfobacillus sp. | reverse complement strand
ATCCAGCGATTTCAGTCTGGATGACCTGCAGAACGGGGACACGCCGGTATCGCTGTACCTGGTGACCGACTACGCCGATGCAAAGCTGGTGACCCTTGTGCATCAGGCGCTGCTGGCGTTGGTTATCAAAAGGGGGCTGTCCACGACGATTCGTATTCAGGACGGCCACACTGTACCGCCTTACCGCCACAAGCTGCTGTTGCTGCTGGACGATTATGACCGCTTCGAACGGGGCGTGTACGGGCTGTCGGATGGCCTCGCCTTCATGGCCGGTTATGGTATCCAGTCGTTCATCACGGTACAGAATACAGACCAGCTTGAATGCCTGGATAGCATTGTAGCCAACAGTCACATTCGCATTTTTCTTTCGCCAGTGGATATGAAAACTGCTGAGTATATCTCAAAACAGTTGGGCAAGGTCCAAAGCGGCTGCGGAAGTAAGCCGTTGTTGACACCGGACGAATTGTTACGGCTGCCACCGGGGCCTATGGACCGGACGAGCGGCCAACACACCTGCCTGACGCTGCGTGCAGGCAATGTGCCGATCTTTGGCGAAGTGGTGCCCTTCTGGAAGTTGGATTCTAAATAATCGGAGCTATAAGACTGGTATCACTCATGGACGGCGGGAGTTGGTCTCCCGCCAAAGGAGATTCAGGATGAACAAAACCAAGATTTACAAGACGGCGATGGCCACAGCCCTGGCGGTAGCCTTATCCGGTTGCGCCAATAATCCGTACATGACCAACGGCCAGATCGCCGACGCGACTGGCGGGGCGTTGCTGGGCGCGCTGGCAGGAGCCGTCATCGGCAATCAGACCGGCGCTGGATTAGCGGGAGCCGCCATCGGAGCCGGCGTGGGCGGCTTGGCGGGTTACGGAGTCGGCAACCAGCGGCAGACACAGCCATATCAGCAGCCACAGCAGGGTTACTACGCGCCGCCTGCCAACAATTCGCAGTGTCCGCCAGGCTACTCTTGCGTACCGACCGCCCCACAGTTCCAGCAACAGTCATATAACTGACAGGAGAAGAACTCATGGGAAAAAAGAGTGCAGAGACCAATGCCGCCGCCCCGCTCTCCACAGGTGAGCTAGCTGCATACGGTGTCAAGCCAATCCTAGGCCAATCATCGATGGGACAACTTCGTGCGGTCTATGGCGGATCCATCAAGCCCGTATTATGGATCCGGCAATCAGCAGCAGCCGCAATATCTGCAGGCACGGCGGGGCTACTACGCCCGCTGACCAACAATCAGCGGTGCCCGGCGGGCCATAACCGGAAAGGAGATTGAACAAAATGAAGATGAAAATGAAGATAAAGAGGTTGCTGCTGGGCATTCTTACACTTCCGATCAATATGTTCTTGTTGCTGTTTATTGGTACCCTTTTGCTCACCATGCGGTTATTCAACATGCGCTGGAGTGATAAGTATCTGCCCAGCTATAGAGCATATCTTGTGGACACGATAAGTTTGGGTTTGTACTGCAGCCTTGCCTACCCTGGAGCGCAATAACAATGAGTGATGAAACCAGCAAAACCGCCATATACGGCAATGTTAAAATCCAGGGAGATCACGCAGCTCGTTTGCGCAGGGAAGCCGCCGCCCGCAAGCTCTCCCTGCCTGCCCTGATCACCGAATACACCTTGCGCGGCCTGGAGACACAAGGGCCGGAAGACGACGCGCTCAATGGCGTGGAAAAGCGCATCGTTTCCAGCATCCTGGCCACTAGGTCAGACATCGAATCGCTCACCGCTGAAGTGGATACCCTGGCCGCCATGTTCGACACCATCGTCAAGCTGCTACTGGTCCACCTGCCGGAGCCAGTCATCGATGAAAAAGAGGCCATCACCGCCAGTGCCCTGGGACGCTATGAGAAATTCCTGACCCAGGTGGCGGAAACCGGCTTTGACCAGGACAGGCCTCGTGCTATTGCCCGGATTGCCCAGTTGCTGGGTCGCCGGGCACATCCCGCAGAGAACGATTAAACCGGTTGAACTTTTTCTCAAATACACTATCTTAGTAGTGTCATCCTAACCCATGGACCAGGAGGCCCATAACTCATGCCTATCATCGACCGTATCATCCCCCAAGACGCCGGAACCATTGAAGCCGGTTCCACCATCAACAAATCCCAGCAGATTCTTGACGAAGAAGAGGCCCTCGCCGCAAAGAAAAAACGGCTGTCTGAACAAAGTGTTGGCACCAAGCCCAGCGTTGCGCTTCCGGAAATCCCCAGGACTGGAAATCCAGAAAAGGTGTTAGACGATACAGGCCGCATCAAGCACATTGATCACGGCGATAAAATCCGTGTCCCCTTCACCAGCATGGTCGGCTTCGGCAAAGCGGCCACTGCTCGCCGCGAGCAATTCGTGGGGGAGGCACTGGACAAGATGGCGGAGCGTGTCGGTCCTGATCGCAATCTGAAGATCCACGGCAACCGCGTTTTCATGGAAACCGCCATCAAGCACGCTGTTGCCAAAGGCATTCCATTGGAGTGTCCTGACCAGAAATGGCAGAAGGAGTATGAACGTGCCCTGTCACAAACGCCAAAGCAAAAACTGGCTCTGGGCGTGGCAGGGACTGTCGCCGCTGGTGGCGCCGCACCCGTAACCGTAAAGTCCGCCACCATTGAGCAGGAACCTGCTGCCCCAGCGCCCGAGAAAACCGAAATCGTGGAGGTGATAGCCCCTGAAAAAGAAAAACCAACGATGCCTGGGCCAGATGCACCGAAAATTGATAAGGAACCACCGCTGAAGAACATTGGCGGTATAGATCTGGTTCAGGTGCCTGGTCAGGATCGTTATGTGGTAGCCATTCCTGGTGAACAGCCCGACGTCACCCGCCATTCTCTGACCATCTCACGTGAAGAGCTGCTGTCTGCAGAGAAAACCCTCAAAATCACTGATCCGGCTTTGGCTGAAGGTGTTGCCAAAAGTTTGGAAAAGGGTGTTCGGGTAGCGCCGGCAATTCATAATGCGGCTCTGGCATTCGCAGAGCAGCAAGGCGTGCCGCTCCATAGTCAAACACTGTCAGGGAAAACCGCTGAGTTAAATGGTGTACAAAC
>DAHWJO010000260.1:0-3066 GCA_027344105.1 Sulfobacillus sp. | reverse complement strand
CGGTATCACCCGATCCCCCTGATGCCACGGGTGACCGGCCTGGTCATGTGGCGCCCATGCGGCACTCAGGGCCGCATTCAGAGCCTCCGCGTCCACGCGCCGCGGAGTCAGCATGTGCCAGTCCCGCTGCTGGCGCTGTGGCTCGCGGGCCCAAGCCACCGCTAATGCGCGACGCGCCGCAGGAGTCGGAACCTCCTGCCAAAAGACGCCGGGCGCCTCACAGGGGGCTGACGGGACCCATGACCAGGGGCTGGGATTCTCGCCCGGGTCCGTGATGAGGAAGACGGCGTTGGCCCGGATGGGATCCTGATCGGTCCAAAATAGGGTGTGACATCAATGGCTGACATCCTCAATGGAGCGAGGGAACTGCTGCGGCAATCGCTTGATGCCCAGCGCCTGGGCTTCTTGCTGCAGGGCCGGAAGAAAGTGCTCATGCAGCCATTCATCCCAAAGTTGCCACTCGGGCCCAGAGATGGGATCGAATCCATGCGCGCACAATGAATGATTGCGAATCGCGAGAAGGTTTTGCAGGACACCGAAATAATCTTGGACGGCTGTGGCTAGGGGGCCGTCGTGCAATAATGCCGCTAACTGCCAGGTCTGCACTAAGCCGAACTTATAGGGACCGGCGGCCATGTCAATAGCCAACTGCCCGCAGATTGTTGGGCCCAAGGGTTCGGGATTGACCGCCGCGGTATTCACCTGATAAAACGAGAGAACCCACTGTCCACTGGCCTCCACTAACCGGTAGCAGCGGCCAATCGCGTCGTCATAGCGTCGCTGCGCCGCGCGGCGCTCGGCATTCAGCCAGAGATCCCATAATTGCAAAAAGCGCAGTTTCGGCGAAGGCGTCGTGTGGGTCAACTCTTTCAGGTCAATCTGGTACGCTCTTAACGTAGGGGTCATGACTCTATCATAGATCGACAGGACTTTCAGCGCGTCTTGGTGCTGAAAGCGGTCCCATAATTGAAAGGCCCGGCTGATGAGTCGGCCATAAGTCACGCGGCGCTTGAGGTCATCCATATTCAAGCCATCCAGCAGGGCATTCAACCCGGCTTCCGCTGCCTCATAGGAAAAGGTCCGCCAGTGTTGCAGCATCGCCTCCATTTCCCGCTGCACCTGCACTTCTCCCAGATTCACGAGCCGCAAGGATTCCGTGCCCTGAACCACCTTGATCAAATCATTGCGCGCGCCTGTGACCACACTGAGTTGCACATAATCCCGTTCGAGGCTGGCCAACACCAAACACGCTGACATGCTCTTCGTACCGCCGGTGTAGTCGGTCTGAATCACCGCCTCGGGATAATCCGTATGCAACTGGGCCAGGAGAGCCTTCACAATGCGGTAGGCCGCAGTTAAATCATCCGCCGGGACCAACGTGATGGCATAGTCCTGCGGGGTCAGCGCTAGGATGCCCGATAAGGATTCCGCCGGGGCGCGTGTGTCTTCGACTTGGGTATAGGAACCCTTGTGCCCCGTGTCCAGGTCATCCATCGAGCAGATAAACACTGTCAAATCCGGTGTGACCGCACGCCATGCCCGGAGAATGGGGGCGGGATTGCCGCCCACTGTCGCGACAAGAATTTTCATTGATGACACCCCCCTTTTGCTGTTCATTTGCCGGCACACAGGCCCATGAAACGCCATGGGAAAGCGCTTCAATCCCCTGGCAAGTGGGAACTTGGCCCCTTGTTGGAGAAATTAGTGGAAAAGATCAGGAGGATTTTAACATAATTTGCCGAAATATTAGAGAGGAGTAAGAATGGTTTGGCCTAGGCTGGGGGGAAAGAGGCGCGCCTTGATGCGAAAAATTGTTGCGCGATTTGAATTGACCACCCCGAGTTTTCTCGGGGGAATGGAAACCACCCTCTCGGGACTTCGCGGTCTTTCCTTACGGGGAGTACTGCGATTTTGGTGGCGGGCTCTCATGTTTTCCCGATTCGCACAAGACCTCATGACGTTGCAGAATAAAGAGTCCGTCCTGTTTGGTTCGAGTGGTGGCGGAACAGGCCGCGTGCAGTTTTTGCCCGTTCAGCCTCTCACCGATCCCCACCCTCTATCCTGGGAGGAAGTGACGAATCATCGGGACGGACTCACCTACCTCGGCTATGGCGTGAGCCAGCGGCAGGCCTTCTCCGCCCCCCTGGCTTTCGATCTCCCGCTCATCATTCGCGCGGAGAGGGAGGATAGCGTGAAGGAGGCGTTGATTCTCATGGGCATGCTCGGTGGGATCGGAGCACGCAGCCGGAGAGGCTGGGGCTCTTTGTCCCTGCAACGGATCGAAGAGGACGGGCAGGTTACTTGGACGGCTCCCACCGTCGCCAGTTTAGAGACCGTTTGGAGCGGCCTTGCAGGCCATGAGGCAGAGGATATCGTACACGCTAAGTTGCCGCCCTTTACCGTCTTAAGTCCGTTGACGCGCGTATACCTGCTGGAAACAGGCGGCAATGCTTTGAGCCTTCTGAATCATGTCGGGGAAGAACTTCAACGCTACCGCAGCTTTGGCCGCCATGGCAAAGTCGCGGGACGCCCCGCCGAGCAAAATTTCCGCGCGGACCATGATCTGATGCAGGGCGCTACCCAGCAAATTGTGCCCACTCACGCCCCGGAACGGACGATTTTTGGGTTGCCGCACAACTACTGGTTCAGCAGCACGAAAGAGAAGGCCTCCGTCACGTCCGCAACCCAGCGCCGAGCCAGCCCTCTCTTTCTTCATGTGCAGAAATTGGCGGACACCTATGCCGTCGTGGCGGGTCTATTGCCGGCGGTGTTTGTGCCAGATACGTCCCTGACGATTACAACAACCCGCACGAAATCCTATCCCGTCCCGGCTGACGTGGCCTCGTACTACCCCCGCATTGAGCAATTTGTGACGGGTACGCACCCACAAGACCACTCGCGCCGCTTTCCTCAGGAGGTGTCCTTGTGGCCGTGACGAAATTTCATTTTGCACTCGGACCCGTGCAGTCCTTTGTCAGTGAGTCCCGGCGGACCCGGGACTTGTGGGCCGGCTCTTTCTTAATCTCCTATCTGACCGCGCATGCCATGGCTGCGGTTCTGCAACAG
>DAHWJO010000025.1:0-27745 GCA_027344105.1 Sulfobacillus sp. | reverse complement strand
GTCGGCCCGGGTGTGGCCATGGACTCGCTCTACCAGTTCACAGGCTCACCCACCGTTTCCGCGGTCTCCCGGGCGCATGAATCCAATCGAGCGGACGCCTCCCGCCTGGCAGGACCGCCAGGGGTTACAGATGATATACTCATCATGGCGGCTCTTGCCAAGAGGCTTTGGACTAGTTGTTTGGCGCGGACCGGATTGAATGGCCAAAACTCGTTGGCGTTTCGCAGCGCCTCCTTGCAGGAGAAGCTGCGGGCTCACGCATCATCCGGCCAGCAGGAAGCCCCGAAGTTGCGGTCGGCTCCCCACTAACTACGGATGCGACGTCTTAGGAGTGCTTGATAATGACGAAGAAAGCTTCTGCCCTGCCCCTTGCCGCTCTCGGCACCATGACCCTCATCTGGGGCTACAACTGGGTGATCATGAAGGCCGCGTTAGCGGACTCCCCGCCCCTCATCTTTGCCGCACTGCGCGTTCTTGGCGGCGTGGCCGTTCTCTTTGTGGTGCTCATCTGGCTCAAGCGCCCGCTGACCATGCCTCCATGGCGCTATGTGGTGCCATTGGGGCTCTTGCAGACCACCGGCTTTGTGGGATTTGCGCTCTGGGCCCTGCAATATGGCGAAGCTGGCCAAACCGCCATTCTCGTGTACACCATGCCCATTTGGTTGATTATCTTTGCGTGGCCCATTCTGGGCGAGCGGGTGCACGGGCTCGAATGGCCGGCTCTGGGGATGGCGGTCGTAGGGGTGGTGTTCATTCTGGAACCATGGCATCTCCATCACCAGACAGCCGGGCCGCTGCTGGCGTTGCTGTCTGGGATTTTCTGGGCCGGGTCCGCCCTTTGGCAAAAGCGGTACGCTCCCCCCAATGCTGATCTGTTTGCTGTCACGGCCTGGCAAATGGCCTTCGGGGGGGTGGCGCTGACGGTCCTGGCGCTGCTGGCTGAGCCTGTGCGCATCGACTGGACTCCCTTGTTTATCGGTGCCTTGCTTTATAACGCCATTCCCGGCAGCGCCTTAGCCTTGCTGCTGTGGGCTTACGCGGTGGACCGGCTGCCGTCGGGCATTGCCGGCATGGCCACGCTTTTCAGTCCTCTCATCGGAGTGCTGGCAGCGTGGATTCAGCTTGGGGAACGGCCCGGCGCATGGGAGGGGACGGGCATGGCTGCCATCTTTCTGGCGCTGGCCTTAATTAGTTGGCAGCAGTGGCGGCCCCACGAGGACTTGCCGCTTCCCGCCGAACAGGAATAGTGCCGGGGTGCATTGCCGCCAGGCCAGAATATTTGTGATGCTCTAATGAAAGTCATGTGCTCGGCGCGCCGGGTCAAAGACAAGCGTTGCGAGATTCCCCATCACACAGGAGACCCGCGTTTGCGCCTCGTGGGGCGCACACGCGGACGAAAAAGGGGGCAGCCGCGATGCCGGAGCTAATAGCATCAACATCTAGTTGTATATCTACTGATAATGGTCAATATATGGTCCTGACGTCTTTTTCAGAGGAGCGGCCTTGATATGGTTCCCCAATCACTATTGCGGGCGACACGCCATCTGAGCTACTGGCTTCGCTGGCTGATCGAAGTATTGATTCTCATCACGCTGGCCTTTGGCATCATTGCGTTCTTGGCGCACTGGTTCGAGCTAGTCCAGCATCCGGCCCTGATCTTGTCCCACCTGCATGAAGTGCTCGATGACATTTTCACCCTGGTGCTGCTCGTGGAGATGCGGGACTTGTTCCGACACCTCTCCCCGCCCAGGCTCCTGGATATTGTGGCGACTGTGATGGCCCGCCAGTTGGCCCTGAGCCACAACCTTGACGGCATGCTTCCCGCCGCTGGCGCCATCGCTGTGATTATTGTGGTGCGTGGACTCTGGACACGGTTTTTAGGCAAGGAAGAGCCCGAGAAGATGTCATGAAGCGCCGCAATGCGGTCCCTTTCACCTCTGCCAATCCCCGCACCCGCCTTCTTGTATTTTTTTCCAGAGTATTTCTCGACAAAATACCCGGATGCATTGACTATAATTTGGAAGTTCTGGTATGATGCTACCAAAAGGCTGTCGAATAAAGGAGTGGAAAGAGCATGAAGTCAACTGGGATTGTCCGCAGGGTGGACGAGCTAGGGCGCGTAGTCCTGCCGATCGAATTGCGCCGCACATTGCGCATTGAAGACAAAGACTCGCTTGAAATTTATGTCGACGGCGAAATGATCGTGCTGAGGAAATATGAGCCGGCCTGCATTTTCTGCGGGAATGCGGAAAACATTGAAACCTTCCGGGGCAAAAACATCTGCCACGACTGTCTCAGCAGCCTGCACATCGAAGCGGTCTAGCCGTTTCGCCTCTGGTTCTGAAGACGGTTGTAAAGTTCCCGGCGTGATACGTTATGAGCGGAGGCGATATGCTCTATCGCCTCTTTTGTGCTTTGGCCCTGCACGACTAGCTCCTCGACCTCCTGAAGACATTCCGCCCAGTCCACTGTGCGCTCCGCGGGATCCTGGGGGGCGAGCACGAGCACAATTTCTCCACGCCAGCTTCTATTCTGCTCCCTCAACTCCCCAATGCTCCCCTGCCAGTATTCCTCAAAGCGTTTGGTCAGTTCCCGGCCCACCGTCACTTGGCGGCTGGGGCCCAAGACGTCTAGCAGCGCGTCCAGAGTCTTCTCCATATGGTGGGGAGCGATATAAATCACGCCAGTGAAGGCGGACTCTGCAATGTGCCCGAGCATTTCCCGCCGACTCTTTCCGGACGGCGGCAGAAAGCCCCAGAACACATAGGGATGCGCATAGCCGGAGGCAGCGAAAGCTGTCACCTGGGCCGACGGCCCCGGTACCACGGTAAAGGGCAGGTGTTGCTGGTACAGCCATGCTACCAGTTCCTGGCCCGGGTCGGAGACGGCTGGCATTCCCCGGTCGGAAACCATAGCCACGCTTTGCCCGCTCCGCAGCCACCCGGCAATCATGGGCAGACGCTGGTGGGCATTGTGGGCATGAAATGACACCAGTGGGCGCTGAATGCCGAACTGGCGGCACAGAATTTCCGTCTCCCGCGTATCTTCGCACAAAATGCGGTCCACCTGCCGCAGCACAGCCTGTGCGCGCGGCGAGAAATCCTCCAAATTCCCAATCGGGGTCCCCACCAGATACACATGGCCAGGCTCCACCCATTGCCGTTCCTCAGGTTTAGACAACCGCTTTCAGCGCCTCCTTGGCGTCATGCGACAATTTTTTCAGGCGTATTTCTTCCTGCAGGGCCGAGCGGTGGGAAAAGGGGCCAAACTGGCACCAAATCTCCACAGGCTTATGGGCCTTGGTATACCGTGCCCCCTTGCCTCTTTGGTGCGCCACAAATCGCTTGCGCACATCGCGGGCGATGCCCGTATAGAAGGAGCCGTCCTCGCACAGCAGGATGTACACCCACCAGCCCTCAGGGTCACCGCTGCACATGGCTGTAGACATTGTGGAGAATCTCCTTGGCGATGTCGGCATTGCCATTCGCCTCAAGATGCCGGAAAGCCTGGTAGGACGCTTCCCACAGCGACAGGTAGACCTCTTGCCCCGTTTGCCGGTAGCGGTCCCTAGCCCAATAGGCCATATCCACAATGCCTGGGGCCGTGAAGTGGTCACGGGTGAAGAGCTGCCGGGGATTAAACTCCTGAAGAGTCCTTTCCTGCGGCACCCCAGGCTGAGCCCGCAGCACCTGGCAGCGGCTGCGGACTGTCTCCAAAAGGCCTGCGCTCTGTTCGGTCACGAGGGCAAACGTAACATAGCCGGGAGGCTCCTCCAGACTCTTGAGAAGGTAGTTCTGGGCGGCTTCCGTCATGAGTTCCGCCTGCTCAATCCAGACAAACTGCCCTGGTGACCACAGCGGCAGGCGGTAGAGATTTTGCAGCACCGGCTCGATTTGATCCCGCCGGATACGATTTTTTTCCGGACGAATCACCACGATGTCCGGGTGTTCTGCCAGGGCGCGGGAACACGAGCGGCAGGAACACGAGGGCGTCTTGGCGTCCTCGCATGTCAGCTGGCGTGCCAGAGCTTCCGCCAACAGGCGGGTCTCGGCGCTCTGCCCAGTGACGAGCAGCGCCTGCCCCAGGCCCCGCTCCCGCCAGCCCTGATCGACTGGAGGCCAAGGCGCCAGATACGTGTCAGAACTTTTCATAGCGATCAATATCCACGACAAATATCGTAGCCCCGCCCACGGTCACTTCCACCGGAAAGGGAATATAGGGCTCCCCGCTATGGCTTGGGGTCTGTGGCGTCAGCGTTTCCTGCCTGGCGGCTGAAGTCCGTTTGAGGATATGAATCACCGCCTCCACATCCTTTTCCTCGATCCCGGCCAAGATGGTGGTATTGCCCTCGCGGAGAAATCCTCCCGTGCTGGCCAGTTTTGTCGCCCGAAACCCCCGCCGGTTCAATTCTGTGACGGCTTGAGATGCATCTTTGTCCTGTAAAATGGCAATCACCAGTTTCACCAGCTAGCCTCCTCTCTCGTTTTGGTTCGCTTGCAAGGGTTAGCCGATATTCAGCGTCTCCCGGACGGCTGCCTGAATGTCGCGGCTCACGGCATCCGCGGGGCGCGCACTGGGGATGATATGCCAGCGCGCTGGCTCCTGGCTCGCCAGGGTCTCATACCCTTCTTCCACGCGGGCAAAAAATCCCTGGTCCTGGCTCTCAATGTTGTCATCCCCGACAGCGAACGACGGGCCGCGCAGCCAGAAAGTCATATCGGGCTCAACCCCGGCGGTGACCTTCTCATTCACCAATGTAATCCATTTTACCTCTAACCCCCGCCCAAAACCCTGGTATGCCGCCGACGAATCACCATAGCGGTCCAAAATGACAATCTGCCCCTCTTCCAGCGCCGGCTGGATAACCGTCGTGACCAGTTCCGCCCGCGCGGCTGCGAACAGCAAAAATTCCGCGGCTGCGCTGTGTATCTGTACAGTATGCAGCAGCATCCCCCGCAGTGTTTCCCCGAGCATCGTCCCCCCTGGTTCGCGCAGCACCGTCACGGTATGCCCCAGTGACCTCAGCCACAGCGCGAGCCGGCGGATTTGCGTCGTCTTGCCTACTTTCTCCAGACCCTCAAAGGAAATCAGCGTCCCTCGCATTCGGTTGTCACCCATAGCCCTTCCTCGCCTTCCTTCCACAAAGTTCCCTCAGGCGCGGGCTCGAATCCCTGCAGCTCGCCTGTGCGCTGCCGGCACCAATCCCGCGTGCTTTCGAGCCATGATACCATGCCCGCGTCAATTCTTTCGCCTGACACGATCACAGGCACTCCCGGCGGGTACAAAGTCACCGGAGCCGCAGCCACCCGCCCGGCAGCCTCGCGCCAGGGCACCCACTCGCGGGGCCGGCGGACCGCCTCGCCAGGCGGCCACACCGGCACGGCTTGGGGCCACATCGCCATCGGCGCCGCCAGCCCGCCCGCCCCACCCAGGGTCCTCAAGGCCTGGCGCAAAACCCCCAGGTCATCGGCGGGCGTCAGCACCAGGGTCACGCCGAACGGGTCGGCTTTTTCCGGCTCTCCAAATGGCCGCAGTTCCGAGAGGATGCGCTCGCCGTTTCCCACCAGGGTCAGCTTGGCCGGGTCGGCCCACCCCCCTGACCGCTGCCACCAGTCCTGCAACACAAAAATGCCCGCGGTCTCCAGATCGCGCCAGATCTCCTGCATGTCCCTGCCGAACCGGACCCACTGAGCCCGGTAATCAGGGGCGTGGCGCAAGGCCTGCAACTCATCGAGTGAGGCCATGAGCAGATAGGACGGACTCGACGTGGCCAGCATTTCCCATGCCTGCTGAATCTGCTGTGCGCTGACGAGCCTGCTGTTCTGGTGCAGGAGCCCGGTCTGGGTCAGCACCGCTTCCGTCTTATGGGCCCCGTGGCACACCAGGTCAGCCCCCTGGTCCAAGGCAGACAGGGGAAATCCCGGGTTCCCGTAGAAGTGCGTTCCGTGAGCTTCATCCACAATCAAGGGAATGCCCCGCTCCTGACACAGCCGCGAAGTCGCCGCCAGCGGTGCCGACAGCCCGTCGTAGGTGGGATTGGTGACAATCACCGCCTGCGGGTCTTGGCGGCGGATCATCTCCGCCCGGTCTTCATCGTCCACGGGCAGCGGATACCCTCCCGGCCCCAGCCGGGGGTACGCCCAGACCGGGGAAGCGCCTGCTATGATGATCCCGGACAGCACGCTGCGGTGGGCCTGGCGGTCCACCAGCACGCGCGAACCGGGCCGGCACGAAGCCAAGACCGCGGCCATCACCGGCAGCGTGGCTCCCTGCACGGAATACCATGTGCGCTGGGCTCCAAAGGTCTCCGCCATCAACTGCTCTGAGCGGTGCACCGGGTCCTCACGGCTGGTTTTAGGCGTCAAGTCCGCGACTTCGGTGAGGTCCCACTCCCATCCCAGCGCCCGCATGCCCCGGCCGCCCTTGTGGCCGGGAGTGTGCCAGCGCGCCTTGCCCCTGCGGCCGTACGCTTCCAGGGCAGTCACCAGCGGCCGTTCCACTGCCACTTCGCGTGCCCCCTTTATGTTCTGCTGTCTCGTGCCCATTGTCCTTGGTGCTCAAATAATATAGCTGTTGTCGTGCGGACCACCGGCCGCCACTGGCTTGGCTTCGACAGCAGATACGTGGCCACAGCGGTATGCGGCGCCCACAGCACATAGCGAATATTATAGCTTTTCCACACCGCTGAGGGATTATCTGTCAGATTTTTGACCGCCATGTACTGCTGAATTTCTGGACCCTGCAGGTAAAAATCGGTGCGTCCGTCAATGAACACCGGAATATGGCGGTAAATCAGGTATCCCCCCCAGTGGTACATGTTGAAAACCCGGCCCGGATGGCGGTGCAAGTAATTTGCAGCCGCCACCGGTTCCTGGCTGGGGGTGCCGGGCGCGACCGCTGGGTGCGCGAAAATCACCAGCAGGCTTAAAATCGCCACAAATGGCACCCCCAGCCAGCCCGACACCCGGCGAAACTCGAGCCGGCTGAGCAAAAGGCCCAGCACTACCGGCCACTCCAAGTCCCAGTAGGGCAGGAAGCGCACCGATTTCATCGTCGCGTAAAACAGGCCTGCCGATAAGAAGAAGTCGGGCCAAGGCATCTCCTGCGACCCGAACATCAGCAGCAGCACCAAGAGGAACATCGGCACCAAAATCACCAGCACCATGGCGACAAAGTGAAAATCGGGGGACTGCCACTCCGCAATGATTTCTGAAATTCTGTGAGAAAACGTGACATGCCAGGAATACGCCCACAGTCCCGGCCCGTTGGGATTGACAAAGGACGCAAGCAGCGACAGGGCCAGCACCCCGAGCCACTGGCGGAATCCGACTTGGGTGCCAGAAGTCTTTACCCGGGCCGTGTTCACAGGCCAGCGGGCCCACACCTCCTCCAGAATCAGCAGCAGAAACCCCAACAGAAAACTGCCGTGGACGTTAGTCCAAAACCACAGCAGGGGCACGGCCCACCACAGCACCCGCGGCCGGCTCCTGGAGATCGCCAGCACGACCAGCATCAGCACGAACAGGGCATAGCTCAGAGTCTGCGGACGGTCCTTGACAAATGGCAGCAGGCCAGGGGCCGCCATCAGCACCAACAGCCCGTTCTTGATGCCCCCCGTGCCGTGGATGCTTAGAAGCCACGACAGCAAAACCAGAGTCACGGTGCCGACTCCCGCCGACATGAGCCAAAATCCCGCCGGGCCCACGATGTGGACCAGGGCGGCCAGGAGCACCTCATAGCCCCATTCCTCGGTGACCCAGGGCTTATGGTAAAGGGTATAGGAAAATACATTGTCGTGAAGCACCAGGCGGTGGGCAATCATATAGCGCCCCGCCTCCCACTGCCAGTAGACATCCCCGCTTAGTCCTGTGCGGATGTCGTGGGCCCACAGCAGACTGATGGCCAGCAGCACCAGCATCCACCCCAGAACCCGGTGACCCGTTCGCGTACGCATCGGCAGACTCCTAAAGTTTTCTTACTGAGGATGTTCGCAACCGGGACTAAAAACTCCTGCTTTTGAATATCTCGTAACACAGGAGGGATGGACATGAAGCAGAAATTCTCGATATCCCGGAGGACCGCAGGGTGGCTGATGGCTCTCCTTGTGGCTTTCGTGGTGGTGCATTACGCCTACAACCGCTCTTCCCAGGCGATTACCCAAGCAGTCACTGGGCAGCCCGCCATACAGGTGGCGATGCGGGGCGAAATTACAGGCTACACCGGCAACACCGTCTCCTTGACGCTGGAAGATCCCCACGGCGAGCTGACTACCTTGTCCCGCAACGTGCGGCTGACTGACAAGACCCAGTACGTGACCCCCGGCGAGCCGCCCGTCACGGGATCCCAGGGAGTAAAGTACCTCAAGCAGGGGTACCGCGTCGCCGTCAGGGGTCAGGGGACAGCGGACAACCAAGTCATCGCGCAATTGGTGCAGGTCTCTTTCCCGCCCATCACCGGCACCGTCAGCCAACTCAGCCCCTCTGTTCTCGCGGTCTCTGTGCCCAATCAGCCCCACGCCGCCAACATTGCCCTGACCAGCCACACGGCCATCTATGTGCCGCAGGGAGACTGGTCCAAACTGGCGCTGGGCGCTCCAGTCAGAGTCTGGGTCATGCCCCGCGCCCAGGGAGATTCCTCAGGACTCGTCGCCCTGTCTGTGATGGTTCTGGCGCACGGAACTTCCTCCGCCGGCTCGAAAGTCTGAGAACCGCCTTGGAATAGGGACACGGGGCGCCGCCCCACTAAAAAGCCGGGTCCCTTTCACCCCAGGGACCCGGCCGGGACCAATAACCAAAGACGGCTTCCTCAGCCTTCTTTTCGCAGCCGCTCCCAGTTTTTTTGCCGGGGCCGCGAAAGCCAGCCGTATGCCGCCAGCGCGACCAAAAATCCTGCATAATAGCCCGTATCCCCGTTATCCAGCATCCGGGCCACCGGCCCCTCAAACAATGTGGTCGACATAAACGGGATCACCGCCACCAGCCCCACAGCAAACGCCCAGAACGCGGGCATCCACCAGTTCGGCGCCGACAGCGCGCGGTTTGTGTTCACAAAGCCGCGACTGGCCGCCGCCAGCACGACGGCAATCCAGGGAGCCACCCAATAGCTCAGAAGAAGGAGAAAATTTTCGTAGTCGCTTAAGAGGTGGGCATTGGCACCCCAGGCCGCCAGCCACCCGACAATTCCCAGCGCCACCGCGGCGTGGGCACGGCGGATGCGGACATCGAGGGTCAGAAAAGACAGGGTGGCCGTGTACACATTGACCGCATTGGCGGTCATAGTCCCGAACATGATGGCCAGCAAAGCCCACAGGGTTAGGGACCCCATCAGGCGCTGCACCATGCCCACCGGGCTCAGAGCCCCCCACCCCAATGCCCCGACCGCTGCCCCCAGCAATTCCACCCACAGGGTGGCCAGAAGAGAACCGCCGAACGTTGCCCAAAACACCCGGCTGGGAGCGGTGGATTCGGGCAGGTAGCGCCCATAGTCCGACGCGTAAGGAGCCCAGCTGAATGAATACGAAACCACCGCGGCGATTTCCAGCAGGAAGACCCCGTAACCGGCGGGGCGACCCAGAGGAATCCTTCCCGCAAATTCGAAAACTTTTACGGTCATCAACACGAACAGCAGACCCTGGATATACGCCATCACCCGCTCGAAGCGCAGAATCACATCATATCCCAGATATCCCAAACCAATCTGGATCCCCGCCAGCAGGGCTAGACTCCATCCTAAAGGCCACTGGAATAAACGGGAGACCGCCTCTCCCCCGACTGCCGTATTGATGGTATACCAGCCAATCGCTGAGAGGGTGTTGAGCAGCGAGGGAAGGTAGTTCCCCCGGCGCCCGAACACGCTGCGCACCAGGGGCAGCTGAGCCAGCCCCTGCCCCGTTCCAGCTTGCGCCACCAGTGCGAGCAGGGTGGATGCGACCAAGTTTCCCGCTATAACCGCCACCACGGTCTGCCACAAACTCATCCCCATGGCAGGGCCCAGCACGCCAACCAGAAACGCGGGCATTCCCAAATTCGCGGAAAACCACAAGAAAAAGAGCTGGGAGGGCCGGCCATGCCGGTCCTTCCCCGGAATCCATTCAATCCCTTGAGACTCCCTGATATCCTGAGCCATTGCGCCACCTCCTCTAAGGGGTATATCATCTGTCATTACACCTGTCAATGTCACAGAATTTTTGGCAGATGCAGGACATTGCGCATTGCGCCGCGAATATAGGGAACCAGAAGCATCCTCTCTGCTGTAGTGTCCGCTGGCCGCTCACTACGGCCACACTATGGGAATCTGCTGGAAAGGCAGGAAGCATTATGTCACTACAATCCGATTACTGGAATTTCGGCCGTGATATCATGGACCGCTGGGGCTCCGAATATCCTGACGATGCCGCCCTGTACTTTTTAAATTTCGGCGAGAGCCTGGTCTACTCATTTGCCGATATGGCCCGTTTGTCCGACCAAACCGCTTTCTGGCTGCGTGGCCAGGGAGTGGCGCCCCAAGACCGGGTGCTGGTTGTTCTCGGCAAAGATCTTGCCTTCTGGCCGATCATGGTCGCTCTGAACAAACTGGGCGCCGTCGCGATGCCGGGGACCACCCAACTCACATCCAAGGACCTGCAATACCGTCTCGAGACCTCCCATGCCCGCTGCGCCATCGTGTCTCCCGACGCGGCCGAGAAGATTGATGCCCAAAATACCCCTGTGGACATCCGCATCATCGTTGGGGGCGAGCGCGCCGGGTGGACCACACTAGACCCTTTTCACCTCACCAATGAGCGGTTTTCCGGATATCCCACCCTCAAGACAGACCCCACCCTGATCTACTTCACCTCGGGCACGACCGGCTATCCCAAAATGGTGCTCCACAACCAGGAGTATCCAGCCGCCCACGCCATTACCGCCCGCTACTGGCTCGGGCTGACCGGAAATGACGTGCACTGGAATGTTTCGGACACGGGTTGGGCCAAAGCCGCCTGGAGCTCCTTATTCGGGCCGTGGATGGCTAAATCCGCAATCGCCGTCGACACCATGGAGGGAAAATTCCATCCCCAGGATTTCCTGCGCATTTTGGCGGCGCACCCCATCACTTCCGTCTGCGCCCCACCCACGGTCTATCGGCTGGTGGTCAAAGAAGATCTCACGTCATGGGCCTTTCCCGCGCTGCGCTCCGCTGTCAGCGCAGGCGAGCCCCTCAACCCCGAAGTCATCGAACTGTTTCGGCGCGCCACCGGCATGGAGATCCGGGATGGTTACGGGCAGACGGAGACGGTCCTCCTCATCGCCAACGCCCCCGGCGCCCCGGTCCGGCCAGGGTCCATGGGGAAGCCCGCCCGGGAGTTCGACATGGCCGTGATTGACTCGCAAGGCCAGCCGCTGCCAGTGGGCCAGGAGGGGGACATTGCCATCAGGGTCAAGCCCGCCCGGCCGCCCGGCCTCTTCCAGGGGTATGTCAACGATGAAGAGGGCACTGCCCGGCGGTTTATCGGGGATTACTACATCACGGGCGACCGGGCCGTCATTGACGCCGATGGCTATTACTGGTTCGTCGGCCGCTCCGACGACGTGATTATCAGTTCCGGGTACCGGATTGGCCCGTTTGAGGTGGAGTCTCTCCTTGTTGAGCGCCCTGAAGTGCTTGAGGCTGCCGTCGTCTCGTCCCCAGACCCGGTGCGGGGCGAGATTGTCAAGGCCTTTGTGGTCCTGAAGCCCGGCGTGGAGCCCTCTCCCGAACTCGCCCGCCAAATTCAGGACCATGTGAAAACACAGACAGCGCCATACAAGTATCCCCGAGCTATTGAATTTGTTCCCGAACTCCCCAAGACCGTTTCGGGAAAGATCCGGCGCATTGAGCTGCGCCAAAAAGAGTGGGACAAAACGTCCTGACAAGGGGCGGACCGAACGGCCAGGAAGCTCCCTGCAATGGCGGGGAGCTTCCTCACCTGCGTAGCGGCATTTGCATTCTCCGGAAATTTTTAGTATGTTTACGAGACACCAAGCGCGGCGGAGACCGCCTGGCAGACGCACTGCGCGGTGCCCGGCGCGCTATCCAAACATGAGCCCCGCACCACGAGAGACGCTGTCACCCATATGCCCTCCCGCATTGCATACACGGTCGAAAGGATGGTCGCCGGTGATAAAAGTCTATCCGCAATATGAGGAGGACCTGCTGATCAGGTTGTTTCATAAAGGCGTCAAAGCCCAGTGGTCTGCGGCCGACGTAGACTGGAATGACCCGATCCAGTTCAGCCAGGCTCAGTCGCATGCCCTGGCGCGCATGCTCACACCGGTCTACCTTGGTGAGCAGTCGGCCATGATTGGCGCCAGCGTAGCCTTGCCGCAAATGGCCAGCGCCGGGGAAACCACTGCGCAATTATATCTGAGCAGCTTTCTCATGGATGAAGCCCGCCACTTTGAGGTGCTGACGCATCTGTACAGGCGCCTCGGCGCCGAACCTCTGACGGTCCGGCAAATGCCGGAGATGCTGCGGTATCACAACCGGCTGCGGAAGGGAGACCGTCTGGACTGGGTCTGGGGCATCCTGATCAGCGATATCTTTGCCAAGAATTTTTACACGCTCTATGCCAAAACCCAGCCGGAAGCCCTCTTTGGCAAGCTTTCGGGACGCATCTTGAAGGATGAGTCGCGCCACCAGGCCTTTGCCGAGCACTATCTCAAGAACGCCATTCCTGCGGTTTCGCCAGAGCGGGTGGGTGTCCTGATCGAGATGAAAGATGAGCTGCTCACCATTATGGAATCCATGTACCGCCGGCTCTACGATGATGCTGAGCAAGTCGGCATGGATGGCCGCAAATTTCTGGACCGGCTGCGGGCGGATATTGAGATCAAAGCCAAGCGCATCGGCCTCACCGACTTCCAGGGCCCTTACGGGCCGGGGCGGGGGCGGCGGCTGGCAGACCCGGGCTCACGGGCAGCCGCCCAGCCTAAACACCATTCCCTGTCATTTCAGGCGCTGAAGCCTTCCCGCTGTTCCAGCTGCTATCTTGCGCTTTTGTGCCAGACGCCTTTGTTCCGCCGCGCCCAGTGCGTGTGAACCGGGGTCCTAACGGAGACCCCCGCGCTGCCAGTGGGTGCGGAAGAAATTCTCGCTGCCGCGGCTGGCCATAGACGCCGCCGCAGAAATCTCCAGCGCTAACGCCGCCCCCGCAATGATCTGGGCCAGCCGTCTGGCAGATCCCGGCCCCTGGCAGGACATCAGCTGCAGGTAGGCCCGGGCATGCGGCAGCTGCGTCCCCCCACCTACCGTTCCCACTTCCACCCCACTCAGGGTGATGCTGAAGGCCGTGCCCCCCTCCGTCCGGGATACGGCGGCATGCGCCATGCTGCTGGTTCCAACCATTCCCAGATCCTGCCCCGTGGCTGCAAAAATGGCGGCCACCGCGGACGCCGGGGTAAATCCAAACGACTGCATGCCGCTGGCATTGCCCCCGTGCAGCCCTGTCCATTCCAAGAGTTGCAGGTTTTCCGGCGTCGTGTGCAGGTGGCGGACTACCACCTCATCCGGAATCACGGCTTCCGCCACGACTGTCTTGCCGTGTCCCCCACCGTAGTATTCGTAACTGGGTTTCTTGTCGCCCCCTAGATTCGCTTCCAAGAATATCTGCCGGGGCACCAGGCTCATGGACTCCACCAACTGCACAATGTGTCCGTTCAGCGCGTAGGCATTGCGCGTCACCATATTCGGACCGCAGGCTTCTTGCGTGTCGAAGCCATAAAGCACGTGGCATACGGGACCGACGGGGCGTGCATTCAGGTGCAGCAGCTGGGCATGGCGGGAAATCGCCGCCACCCCGCCCGCCTCTGACGGTATTTTGTTTGCGTGGTCGGGATTGTTTATCCAGCTCTTCAGCGCTTCGTTCTCCGACTTGAGCCACCTGGCCAAGGCAATCGCTTCCCCGGCGGTGGAAAACACAAAAGCGCAGTCCCGGGTCATTTCATCCTGCAGCAGCCAGGTTTTCACACCGCCTGCGAGGCCGATCACCTGGGCGCCCCGCAGCATGGACTCCGAGAGGCCGCCTTCTGTGTGAGCCACCGGCACAAAGATCCGGTCCGCCACGCGGTCCTTCTCCCGCAGCGCACCGTCAGTGTCCCGCTCATAGGTGCCCAGCTCGACCGCCAAAGGCCCCACGACTCCGACCGGCAGCACCATGTCCCCCGTCAGACACTCCTGAAAAGGAGCCAGTGTCCGGGGATCCACTGCCCATGAGAACATCTCCCGACCGCCTTCTGCCATCTGCGGCAACTGCCGGAGATACGCCTGGCGCTCCTCAATGGCCTTGGCATGGTTCCGGTGTGGCCACCGAAATTTCATCGTGCATCGTTCCCTTCTTCAGACATTCTGTCCCATTGTATCAGACAACCGGCTTCTTTCATCCTGCCGCCGGCCCCCAAGAGGCCCACGCGCAAGAGGCCCCCCCTTAGCGGGGAAGCCTCTTCGGCCACACCGTTCCACTTTCAGTTCACGGGATCAGCCACGGGGTCTAGATATTGCTCAAGCCACTCGGCCACATGCGCCTGGGCCTGCCGGCATGGTTCCTGGAGCGGATCTTTCCAGACGTGCGGCAGCCCGGGGATTCGGTGGTAATCCCATCTTTGCGGCCACTTGCTCACACCTGTCGCCAGTAAAAAAAATTCTTCCGCCCAGTTGGCGCGAATTTCAGGATCGTTATCGCTGTGGATCAGCAGCACCGCCCGTGGCCCGATTCTCGGCACCTTGTAGCTGACATCCCAGTCCAGCAACACTTTTTTGACATCGTCCGCCGGCCAGCTGTAATAGGGGTGCTTGTCTTTAAGGTAGTCCAGGTTGGGCGTGCTGGAGATCGCAACCACTGCGCGCACCGGAGCCGTACGGCTGTCTGCTGCCGCCCACAGGGCCACCAGCCCCCCGAGCCCTCTCCCAATCAGCGCGAAGCGCTGGTCCTTCCCGGCCGCCCCAAGCCTGCGGGCCAGTTCCTGCCGGGCTTGCTGCATCGCAGGCAAGTAGCCCTGATATAGAGGGTCTTGAGAAAATTGAGGGCCTTCGGCGCCCAAGGACAGATATTCCACCTCCGCACCGCGCACGCTGGCCGCACAGTTTTGCAGTCCCTGGCCCGTCTCCGGAAAGTCACCAATCACCACCACGACCGCGTTTGTCTTGTCACTTGTCGTCATCGCCGTCCCCTTCCTGGTCTGGCCGCATGTCCGTGCGCAGAGGGATAAAAAACTGGCACACCCCTTTCTCGCCTTCTGAAAGATGAATCACAGGAGCGCCGAGATGGTGCGCAAATGCGCGAGACTCCGCCTCACAGATGGATTGTGTCCCGCGCCAATAGGGAAATGGGCACCGCTGCATGGTAATCCACCAGCCGTTAGGCGTTTTGCTCCAGTTCATCTTCAACGACTCGTCGCGGGACACCTCCTCAGGGGAGTGATCCATCCGGCCGCGATAATAGTCATCAATAAAAATTTCGAGAATTCGGTCGCGCAAGGCAGTTCCCCCGGCCTCCTGAATCGCTGTAAGCAGGCGATTGACCGGCTGCAGCGCCGCGCTTTCGCCCGGAATCAGACGGTATTCCCCGGTGTGGCGGGATCCCGGCATCAGGGACATGCTCACCAGCCCCTCCGCAATCAATTGGTGCAGGGTTCGTTGAATATGTCGGCGCGACACTCCCAGGGTCTGCTGCAGTTCCTCCGTCGTCACCGTCAGGTGGTCGGTCAGGTACAGCACAATCGTATCACGCAGTCCAGACGGCATGACTCAGGCCCCCTTTAGGGTTCCACTCCGGACACGGACAGCGTATCCAGGCTGAGGCGGTTCGCAAATGCCTGCGCCACATCTTCGGCAGAGATGCCTTTCACCTGTTCCTCGACAAAAATTCTGTGCAGCACCTGTGACAGTTCCCCCGGCTCCACAGCCTGGCGGTTGAGCGCATCTTGCACGCGCTGCAGGGCGCTGGCCGGCTCAATCAGAAAGTCGCCCCCCAGCCAGGTATTCTCAATCAATCCCTCGCGCTCGCGCCAAATCACCCGCACCAGCCCTGTCGGCGACTTGAACAACCCTTCGTAAAGGTAGATGCCCCCCGCAATTTTTGTTCCCGGCACCGTCCAGCCCTCATTCTGAAAGACGAAGGCCGGGTCAAAGAGGCGCCGTTCAAACCGTGTCACCTGCTCTTCCTCATCCTCGCGCAGACTCTCATGACGCGCCGGGGTGTCGAGCATCCGGGCGAATTCCTCGCTTAAAATTTGGGCGGCCTCGTCCCGGGCAGGCAACGCCCCGCCCAGCTGCTCCGCCATTGTCGTCATGTACGCGCCGAGAGCCTGCACGGTCTTGTCCCGGAACTTCTCTGACGGCACGCGGAGCACCTGCGCCATGAGCTCGCGGTCGAAATCATACATCAGGCTGCCCACAAAGAGCAGACTCTGGCCAATGGTGGCGGCTCCCGTCCCGCCAATCTTCTGATCTCCGACCACGATATCGTTCAGGGGGCGGATAGACGCGCGGATGCCCATACGCTGGTAAGCCGCCACGGGAGCCGGCAGCAGCGCCGCATACAGGTCTTTGACCGCCGCGTGGGCCCCCGGCATAATCAGGTGCCAAAACACTTGGTTTTGGTCCAGAAGCACGGCGCCGCCGCCCACCAATCTCCGCGCAATGGGAATATCGTGGGCCTGGCAGTAAGCCACGTTGAGCTCCCGGCTGGCCAGCTGGTGATAGCCAACCGAAACGAACGGGCTTTGAGGTGTCGCGAACACCAGCGTCATCTCATCTGCCGGCCCCGCCATATGGGCCACCGCGTGAAAAACCGCTAGAGACCGGGGCACTGAGACCATGCCTAAATTGACCACGCGCATCCAGGTGTCCTCCTTTTCCCAAAAAATCCCGTCTAGAAAGAGACGACCAGATCAGACGCCAGGGCCTCTTCGTTGACGAATGTGCCCCCGACCACCTCGGAGACGGCTTCAATCAAGTCATCTTTTGTCATGTCATTCAAATCCAGACTGGGGGTGCACACCAAAAACTTCACGCCGGCGTCCAGGGCCTGGTCAATAAAGTACTGCAGCGTCTGCCCTCCTTCCTTGACAAACACCTGTTCCGCCACGCCTTTTTTCATAAGCTGGGTTCCATGCATGGTAAAGAGCATCGTCACCTCATGGTCCAGAAGGCACCCAGCCGTGGCCAGAAAAAACGGCGAGGCCATGCGCGCTGGAGTGTCCGGACCCGAGGTCTGGATGTACAAGATCTTTTTGTTCTCCATCAGCGATTCCCCCTTGTCCGGTTACTTGACTTTCTCCAAGCGAAAGTGAAACTCCTGGTCAACCTGCTCCGACGAGACCAGCTTATGCCCCGTCCGCCGTGTCCATGCCTGGAAGTCGGCCACGGCACCCGGGTCCGTGGCCAGCACCACCAAATAGTCCCCTGCTTCAATCTGGTCCATCGCCTTCTTTGTCCGGATAATCGGCATCGGGCACGACAGCCCCCTGACATCCACTACCTGCTCCATGATTGCTCTGTCCTTTCCCATCCCGCCCCAAGCGGGATTAATGTCCGCACTGTATGCCCTCTTGAGCAATTCTGGCGCGGTATTCCTGCACTCCGGACGCGCCCGTGACCAGTTCCTTGACGTCTTCCGCCCAGTGGGTGGGTGTCATGCGAAAGAGCCAGGCCCCGTAAGGGTCGCGATTTAACTCTTCCGGATCTTTTTCGGGACCCTCATTCACCTCCGCGATCACCCCGGACAGCGGGGTCGAGACGCCACCGACCCACTTGCCGCTTTCCAGTGTCGCTGCGCTGGCCCCGCGCTTCAGTTCCCGGCCTACGCGCTTGATGCGGCACACCAGCATCTTGCCAGCCAATCCCTGAGCCGGATCTGTCACTCCCACCTCTACCAGGTCCCCTACAGGTCTAGCCCATACGTGTTTGTCTATCCAGTAATACCGGTCTTCAGGAATATTGCACTCGGATTCAGCCGCCATAGTTCTCCCTTCCGCGCACTGCCTTGGGTGGGATCGCACTGTTTCAGCCCCTGGCAATGCACTACCGTCATTGTTGGCCCTAAAGCCCCAACAGAATAGGACCGAATGGACCTCGAAATCAGGACCATATGGCCCTGTCTCGCATGTATTGTGAGTTATTTCACCAGGTAAAAACGCCGAATTGCTGTCGTTTTTACGAAACCTCGGAATAGCGCGCCTAAATTATAGCACGTCGTGTAAACGACGTTTCGTCGCTGTACTTTGTAGTCACTTCAGTAAAATGCATCCGCAATTCATGCGCAATGATTATTTAATCGCTATTCAATAGGTGCTAGGATGACTGCAATCAGCCGTTGGCTCTAAAGAACCAGCCCGTTTGATGCTGACACGAAAGGATCGGGACTAACATGGCGCGATTCGTGTATGTGCAAACCCGGGGAAAGGAGAACCCCGAGCGCTGCTTCACCGTCTTCTTCATGGCGACCGTGGCCCGAGCGCTCGATCATGAAGCGGCCATTATTTTTACCCAGACCGGGCTGTCTATTTTTGAGCCGGGATTCGCCGAGAATACTGCCGCTCTTGATGGCAGCGGCAAGCGGCTGACCGATTTTATCCGCATAGCGGAAGACCAGTCGGTGCTCCTGTACGGGTGCCGGCTGAGTCTTCCGCTGGTGCACCTCGACCCCGGCGGGGTCGCTTGGCCCTTGGAGTGGATCGGAGCCGCAGATTTTCACGAGCTGCTGCTGACGGCTGACCGCACCGTTTATCTCAGCTAACTGCCTTGCGGCGCAACAAATTCTGTTTTAGGGAGGTGACCATCCATGAGCCACGAACAAGACACTGTCACCCATCTGCGTCTCAATCCGGACGACGTGGGCCAGCAGGACGCCCAGAGTCTGCTGGACGCCATTCAGAGCGACCTCCGCTATGAAGAAGTGATCCACGGCTGCCTCAATTGCGGAGTCTGCAGCGGGTCGTGCCCCTCACACAGGTTTTTCGATTATTCGCCCCGGATCGTGGTGCAGACCGTGTTGTCCGGTGACGCTGAAGCTGTCAAGGGCATGATGGATGAATATATTTGGGCATGCGCCCAGTGCTACACCTGCGCCATGCGCTGTCCGTTTCACAACTCGCCGGGAGGTCTCGTCATGATCATGCGCGAGGTCGCTGTCTGGCGGGGGATGGAGGCGGTCCACCGCTTGCTCAAACCTTATGGCCGGGTGTTGCTGAAAGTGCTGTCCATCGGCAATCAGCTGACCCCCGATATGATCCAGCCCGACTTCTTTCCCGACTGGGGCCCGAAAATCCCCTGGAGTTCCACCGATTTGGCGATTAAGCGCAAGGCTATCCCTGTGTACACACTGCAGGTGACCACCTCAGCCTGGCGCGTCTCCCCGGAAACTTCCTACGAGCTGTACAGCATCTATGAAGAGACCGGCGTATTCCGCCTCATTGAGGAAATCGATCCCAATCTCTATGAAGTTGTGGCGGACATGGTGGAAGATCTCCGGGATATGGTGGAATCCGCCCGTTAATCCCAGAAATGGAGGAACAATATGGCCATCGACAGCAGCATTAAGACAACGGGATGGGAATTCGTGACCAAAACGGTCGACAAACGCGCCCTGATCAAAAATCAGAAGCCGGACCCGCGCGAAGAGCTCGCAGAACTGGAAGCGCAGGGCGAGGTCAAGGTGATTCACATTACCGAGGAAAACCAGCCCATCACCGTGGAGACCCTGTTGGGACGCACCAAGAGGATTCCCACCAACAAGCTGTGGCACCACAAGTCATGCGGGCAGTGCGGCAATATTCCCGGCTATCCGACCAGCATCATGTGGTTTATGAACAAGCTCGGTCTCGAATACCTGGATGAGACCCACCAGACCAGCTGCACTGCCTGGAATTATCATGGGTCCGGCACCTCCAATCTGGTGGCGCTGGCCAGTGTGGCGGTGAGAAACTGGCACCGCGCCTACGAGACCGGCTACTTTCCGCTGATCCACTGCGGCACGTCGTTTGGCAACTACAAAGAGATGCGCAACTTGCTAATCGAACACAAGGACCTGCGGGACGAAGTCCGCCGCATTATGCACAAGGTCGGGCGGGAACTGGTGATCCCCGAGGAAATTGTGCATTACAGCGAGTGGCTCCACGTCTTGCGCGACCGTGTGGCTGCCATGCGGGTATACGACGTTTCCAATATTGTCACCACCGTGCACCCGGCCTGCCATGTGTGGAAACTGGTTCCGGAAGACGTGATCTACGACCCGGCGGTTTACGGCGGGGAGCGGCCGGCCCCCACCACGGCGATTCTTCTGGAACTCGGCGCCCAGGTGGCGGACTATTCCACATGGTACGACTGCTGCGGATTCGGCTTCCGCCACATTCTGACCGAACGCGAATTCTCCCGCTCCTTTTCCCTGGAGCGGAAGATCAAGGTCATGGTCGAAGAAGCCCACTCGGACGTCGCCATTACCCAGGACACGGGATGCACCACGACCCTGGACAAAAACCAATGGATCGGCAAGGCGCACGGCTACAATTACGACTTGCCGGTGATCGCGGATGTTCAGTTTGCCGCCCTCGCCGCGGGCGCCGACCCTTATAAGGTCGTTCAAATCCAGTGGCACACATCGGGATGGCAGAAACTTCTGGATAAAATGGGAATCGATTGGCGCGCATCGAAGGATGCCTACGAAGCCTATCTCGAAGAACTGCGGGCTGGCAAGGAACCGGACCAGCTGTACATCCCTCCGGTCGAACAACCCGTGTAGCCCCAAAACAAGGAGGTTGGAGATGTCCAATTCAGTCATCGTCATCGGAGGGGGCCCGGCAGGACTTCAGGCGGCGGCTACCCTGGGAAATTTCGGCTTGGATGTGACCTTGGTCGAACAGCATGATGTCCTGGGTGGAGCCGTCGCACAGCACCAGTATCAGGTGCTCATGCCGGACTTCAGCAGCGGCCCCGCGCTCGTAGCACGCCTGGCCGGAGCGGTTCAGAACAATCCCCACGTCACCGTTGTCACCAGTGCGAGCATCGGGGCGGTGGAAGAGGACCAGGAAGGATTCCGTGTGCAGCTTGAAGGTTCCCACCCGCACAAATTGCAAGCCCAGGCGGTGGTCCTGGCTACAGGATTTGACCACTTCGATCCCCGCCGCGACGGAAAATATGGTTACGGTCTGTTTCCCGACGTGATCACCGGCGCCGAACTTGAAGAAATGTTTGCCAAGGGTCCCGTGCGCCGCCCCTCCAACGGCGAAGTGCCGCAATCCGTGGCCTTCATTTACTGCGTGGGGTCACGGGACCGCCAGGTCGGCAATACCTACTGCTCCCGGGTTTGCTGCGCAGTGTCGGCCAAACAGTCCATTGAGATCCGGGAGCAGCTGCCAAAGGCCCGAATCAGCATGTTCTACATGGACGTGCGCACCTACGGGCTATGGGAAGACACGCTTTACTGGCGGTCCCAAGAAGAATCTGGGGTGGTTTATGTCAAGGGCAGGATTGCCGAGGTCACACAAAAAGCCGGCCAGCCAGTGCTGAAGGGAGAAGACACCCTGGTCCGGGGACCTTTCGAATGGCCCTTTGACCTGGTGGTGCTGGCGGCAGGCATGGAACCCAGTCAAGGCACCCGCCTTCTGTCTCAAAAATTCCAGGTCGAGTTGGAGCCGCACGGCTTCGTGCAACAGTCGGAGCCCATGCGCAATGCCAGTCTCACCAGCCGCCCCGGGGTATTTGTGGCGGGCAGCGCCAGCGGCCCCAAGGCCATTGAGGATGCCATTGCCGAAGGAGATGTGGCCAGTCTGGCCGTGATGCAGTACCTCAAAACGAAGGTGGTCGTATGAGCGAGTATGATGACTTCCTGGAGCGGCTGAAAAGCCCCGGAATGGAAGAAACATGGCGCAGTGTCAAGGAAAATCTGGAGCAGATCCCCTTGGACGAGACGGTCCAGGAGTTGAACCAGACCTCCCGGATGCTGCACCAGGTGGCCAATCCCATGACAGTAGCCATGACCACCGACGCCCAGTGGGCAGGCGCCTTGCGGCGCCTGCGCAGCTGGCGGCGGGCGCTGCCTGCCATTGAACCCCAAATGCCTCTGGGCCAGGTCAAAGTCTACCTCAGCACCTTGCTGGAAATGGACGACAACGTCGATGACCAAATCCGGGCGCTGGGCATGAGTTTGCCGATGGTCTCCAAGGAGCAGGCTCATGATCTCGCTGTTGAATTTTTGCATTTTTACTCGCCCAGACGCTACCCGCTTGGTCCGCAGTGGGTGTATTCGTGGAAAACCGCAACGGGCGCCTTGCCGTACCTGATGGAGTTTACCAACCATTTGGGACTGAACGGCAAGGACCGCTTCCATGCCTACGGCGCAAATTACGAGGAGCTCTTCATGCGCCTCCAAGGTGTCGGCGAGATGCTGAAGGATCACGGTCTTCACCGCTGGGGCGTCTATTCCACGGACTTGGTGCTGGCCTATCTGTACGCAGACTACCTGTACAAGATGTACTTTACGACGTCCAAATCCATTTTTTCCACCATCCCCACAGTGCTGGGAGTAGTCAGCTATCTTCTCGGGCTCGCCATCCCCCCGCAAGCTGTCCCCACTGGGGTCCCTGTGGAAGCGCCCGACTCATGGATGGAGCAATCTTGACGAATTTGAAGGAGGTGACCCCCTATGGCCAAAGGTTCTGGCATTATTGAACGCTCCCTGCTTCAGGACGACCAGATTATGGAAGAGGACAATCTGGTCATGGATGGGATTGATATTTCCGGCCGCTGGAACACCATGCTCAAGACCCGGGTGCATTCCGAACGTGATTTGGACTCTTGGGATGATGTGCGCGCGAGTGCAATCGGGGAAAGCATCGACAACTGCATTCAGTGCGGGATGTGCACCGCTGGCTGCACCGTCGCCCACGAGGTGCCAGGTTTCAATCCCCGGCAGTTCATTTATTGGGTGCGGGTGGGACGCAAGGACGACTTGATCAAGAATGCCGATATCATCTGGCGCTGTGTGGGCTGCTATATCTGCACCAATCACTGCCCCAAAGAGGTCAACACGGCGGAGGTTATCGAATCCATCGGACAGTGGCTGCGAAAGCAGGTGCCGGAAAAGATGGATCAGGCCTATCTCGCCAATCATGAAGCCTACCGCCACCAGTTGGAAACTTACGGGCGGCTCAGCCTGCCCCGGCTGCAGGCCGAATTCCTGAGCAAACTTGGACGGCAGAAGGAACTGTTCGGTCCCGACTTGCGTCAAGCCGCCATCCGGATGCTGAAAGATGGCCGCGCCCTGAAAACATTGTTAATCGGCCGCCCCCGGCACTGGAACCGCAGCCGGTCCGTTCTGATGGAGTCTGTCCAAACTTAACCGCCAGGACCGCAGACCGCGTTTTCCCCATCCAATCAAAAGGAGGCTTCATGATGCAAACGGCATACTTTCCTGGCTGCTCTCTCAAAACCATTGACCGCGCCTACGATGTCAGCACGAGGGTAATTGCCCAGGACTTAGGCATGACTCTCGTGGACGTGGAGGACTACTCCTGTTGCGGAGCAGGCGAACTGAAAGGCGAAGGATTGAAAAGCCACTTCCTTCCCGCCCGCAATCTGGCCCATCTCATCAATCAGGGCGAGACCGAAGTCATGGTATCGTGCAACGTCTGTTACCACGAACTGTCCCGCACCGCCTACGCCGTGAAACAAGGGGGAGTCCATCTCGACCAGATTCAGTCCATGCTGAAAGCGGCCGATGAGCCGCAGATCCTGGAGCAGCCCACTGTCCGCAATACCCTGGAGTATCTGGTCAATGTGATTGGCCTCGACGAGATTGCCAAGCGGGTGCGGGTGCCCTTAACCGGGCTGCGGGTGGCACCTTATTACGGCTGCTTGTACCAGAGGCCTGCCAAAATGCTGAGTTCGGTGCAAATTGCGGGAGAGGACACCGAACATCCTCACTTTATGCACGACCTGATGGCTGCGCTCGGCGCCACCGTCGTCGAACACCGCGCCGAAACGACGTGCTGCGGCGGCAAAAATCTGCTGTCCGACGAGAAAATTTCGGGCCGGTTAACGGGCCGCATTCTCTCCACGGCCAAATCCAGCGGCGCCGATGTCCTGGCTCTGATGTGCCCGAAGTGCGCTGGCGGACTGGACGCCTTGCAGTTTCGGGCCATAGGCACAGTCGGTGAGAGCGCACAGCTTCCGGTGATGTATTACACCCAGCTGATTGGAATCGCCTTCGGACACCGCCCCGAGGAGCTGCACGTTGGGGACATGGAGTCTGACGCCATGGGGCTTATCCGGCAGTTTCTGTCTGAGCCGGCTATCCGGTAAGCACTCACCGCCATGTTCACGAAGGAGGTTCATCATGGCAGAAATTCAAGGGTGCGATATACCCGAGCATCTCTATTACGATGTCGAGAACAATGTGTGGGTGCGCCGCGAAGGAGATATTGCCGTCGTGGGGATGACGGATCCGGCACAGACCCTTTCGGGCCGGATCCTCTTTGTCCGCCCCAAGCGTGTCGGCGCTGTTGTGCTGAAAGGAAAATCTCTGGCCTCGCTGGAGAGCGGCAAGTGGGCAGGTCCTCTCGTGTGCCCTCTTTCGGGGACGATTGTCGAATCCAACGCGGCCCTGCTGACAGAACCGGCTCTGTTGAATATCGACCCTTACGGTGGGGCGTGGATCGCGAAAGTACAGTACGAGGCTGACCAGGACTGGAGTCACCTAGTGACTGGCACCGAAGCTTTGCGCCAGTACCGCGAGAAAATTATCCGGGATAAAATCCAGTGCATGCGCTGCAGTTAAGGAGGGGACGGAAATGTCCGAGGTCACTGTCGCGACCTCCCAGTGGTGCCGCACCTGTCCCGCCACCATCCGCCAGTGGAAAGCGCTCAGCGCGCAATATGGATTCACGGTGCGGGAAGTCGACGTCGGGACTCTGGAAGGCCGCGAGTTGGCGGTGAAACTGTATATCCGCAGTGTGCCCAGCACCATTATCAACGGCCAGGTGGTGCATGTCGGGGTGATTGACCGGGCGACTGCGCTAGATCTCTTGAAAACGCACGGATTTGCTGTCTGACTCCCGCCACCCTTGGGAGAATTGCTCCGTGCAGACCAAGCTGCCGAGCTGGCTTGCAGCCGCCCCGGCAGCTTGGTCTATCACCCGCCTGGCTATTCTCCCAACCGGACAGGGCACACCCGTCACCAGACAATGCGCCGGGCGGGTCCCCCATACTTTCACAGATGCCGCGGCTGCCTTGAAGCGGTCTCGCCGAGATCATGTCTTGACAACCGGGAGGAGGCCGCCTCAACAACGGGGCAATAACAAGGTGCGCGGGGACCCGCCGCCCGATTTGCGGTTCGCGCCGACAAAGAGAGAGAAGAGCCAGCGCATGCCAAAAGGCGCGCCCTTGATCTTGGTGCGCGCCTTTTGGCATGCGCTGCTAAAATCTAGGATCATGCCTCCGAGCCGCGCGGGGACATGGCAAAGTGGGAGAGTTGCCCCGTCAGGCTGGTAAGAAAATGCAGGCCCTTTTGCACGTCAGGATCCCTCATCAGGGCCATCATGCCCTTCATTCCACCAAACGCGGAGGTCTTGCGCTGGGTGTCGGCTGCGACATTTTGAATCACTTGCACAATGCCCTGCCAATTCAGATGTCCCCCAGCGTCTGTCACACCCGGAAAGAGCTGAGCCCAGTCGACGGCTGTTTTGACCTGCGCAGCCATTTTCATGACGTCTTGCGCCAAATTCCACCCATCTAGCGCCGTCACGGTTTCAATCCCTTGGGCTATGAGACTGACCATGTCGGCAAGAATGTCCGGGGGCACGTCCTCCAACAAACCCACCCCCAGTTCCATCAGCTTCCGCACCGGTTCTTGGCTGGCCATCCGGGTGACTGCCACCAGATTGCCCCAGTTGGTAGCCGCTGCCGTCTCGATAATCCTAGACTGCTCGAGCCATTTTGCCAGACGGTCCACCCCTTCTGGCGAATTGACAATGTCCGGCAACGCGTCCATGTAATCCAGTGCGAGCAGCAAGCTGTCAACCAGGCCCTCGTCCTGCAGCTTGCCCACGAGGGCCAACAGCTTCGGCAAGGCCGCAAGAACTTCGGTGTTTTCCGCCACGTCCGCCATCATTTTCCACGTGCCTGCTCGGGTGGCGCTGTTCAGCAATGACGCCGCCGGCAGCGCGACAGCCGGGTCACTCAGCATTTTTGTGAGCATTGCTAGTTTGTCAGCCTGAATTCCCTGCAAATCCTTCACCCAGCCCGCATGGGTGTCATAGAATGCCCACAAAGTATCCACAATGTCCGACGGATCGCCAGCATCCGGCATCAGGCCGGCAAACTGCATCAAGGTCACGACAATGTCCAGCATGCCACTCGCATTCAATACACCGAGAATCTCCAGCAGTTTCCCCGCCCCGTCAATGACGTCGGGATCGTCAGCCTGGTCGGTCACCGCTTCCAACAGGTCACTGGTCCAGCGCTCCCTGAGTTCCAGCCCATCCCAGGAGGATTTCGTCTCTCCACGAGCCCCAGGCATTTTTCACTCTCCCCTCGTTGCACAGTGTGGTCCAGATTCGGTTAGAAAGTTACCGTGCTGTCGGCATCCATGGCGTCTTCCATAAAGGTTGCGGCTCCCGCTGTGACAATGTTGTCCATCAACTGGTCAAGAGTGATGCCCATGAGGTCCATCGTCATCTGGCAGGCAATGAATTTAACGCCGAGATCCAAAGCCATCGTGCGCAGTTCCTCCACGCTAGGCATTGCTGCAGCGCGCTCCTTGAACGGCTCCATCTCTGGACTCAGAGCGTATTGCGGAACTTTTTCGAGCATTTTTAGACCACCAAAGGTGCAGAATACCGTAACCTCCGCATCCATGGCCGCCGCGGCGTTCGCGACGTTAAGGGTTTTGTAGGCCCCTTCAATGCCGCCTGAACTTGAGATAATGGCTACTTTCTTCATCAGACATCTCCTTTTTTGAGCGCAATTTGTGAGAGGCGCCAGCATGTGGCCGTGGCAGGTAGGCAGGGCATTGCGCGATGCGCGCCAAAAACGGGAATCGAGCAGCGCAACACTGACTCCATATGTATTATTTTCTATCTGACCGTTTTAGGACTAGGAACATTCGGCTCAAGGCGAAAGGGCCATATGGCCCTCGATTATTATCCCTGTGAATGCTTTCACCAAGTAAAACGACGTCTTCCTGTCGCGTTTTTTGAATCACATGCCCTGGTCTATACCAAAAAACCCTCTCCAGGGAGAGGGCACGAAAGGGATTGTCGGCACAGTCTGGGTCTCCCAGATCCCTACGGATCCAGTACCGCCAGCGTACGCGAGGGGGACGACCGTGTGCGGCATGGGAACGGGTCAACACTCGCGGCGATGTGCACCGACAAAGATTCGAAGCGCCGGACGCGTGCGCGTCCGGACCTTCACAACTTTACAGGAGAAAGGACTTGACCGATTAGTATGGCCTCGCTCCGCCCGTTGCCGGGTGTCTACGGACCACCTATCTACCCACTGTTCTGGTGGGGGTCTCTCGGGGCTCGGGTGAGCCCCCTGGATATCTCATCTTGGGGCCGGTTTCGCGCTTAGATGCGGTCAGCGCTTCTCCGATCCGAACATAGCTTCCCAGCGCTGCGTTTGGCAACACAACTGGGCACACCAGCGGTTCGTCCACTCCGGTCCTCTCGTACTAGGAGTCGCGCCCCGCAAATATCCTCCGCTTACGACGGAGAGGGACCGAACTGTCTCACGA
>DAHWJO010000259.1:0-3080 GCA_027344105.1 Sulfobacillus sp. | reverse complement strand
TGATTTTGTTGAGATGTGCGTCTTTGAAATTCAGGCGTGGAGACCAGGCGCGCTTCAAGAGAGGGAGGCGCAGCTTTGGTCGACAACGGGTGTTTCAGCCTGGGGTGCGATTGTGGCCGTGGTCCTGATTTTTCGCGGGAGACGGGCGGCGGTTGCCCTATTGTCCACTCCTTTGCTATGAGCCTGCAGGGTTTGATGGGAGAGGGCCGCAAATGGGTCTCCATACGTCGCCCCAAGCCATTTTTTGGCAGTAAAAGTTTTTCATTCAGAAGCAGGAATGGAGGGGCCCATAGCGAATTGGAAATGTGGAGTGAAGTGGAGCGTTGTGGAGGGAAAGGGGGGACCGGAACATGCTGATGGGGGAGTATGAACACACTCTCGATGAAAAAGGGCGGGTGACGGTCCCTTCGCGCCTGCGCGACGACTTGCACGGACACTTCGTCATCACCAAGGGGCTGGACGGGTGCCTCTTTATTTACCCAGCGGAAGAATGGGGCAAGATGGAAGAGCATCTGAAATCTCTTCCCATGACCAACGCCAATGCCCGCGCGTTTGCCCGGCTGTTTTTGGCGGGGGCTCAGGAGGCCGAGTTTGACAAGCAGTACCGGGTGCTCATCCCGCCCCGGTTGCGCGAGCACGCGGGGATCGAGCGTGATGTGGTTCTCGTGGGGGTCAGCACGCGGGTGGAGATGTGGTCCAAGGAGCGGTGGGAGCGGTACCAGACTGAGGCCCAGACGTCCTACGAGGAAATTGCGGAGAAAATGGTGGACTTTGGATTTTGACCGAGGTGATCTGATGTCATTTGCCCATGTATCGGTGCTGGCGGAGCAAACCCTGAATTATTGGGTCCATGACGTTCAGGGACTGTATATCGACGCGACGACGGGAGCTGGCGGACATAGTTTGCGTTTGCTGCAGGCGTACCCCGAGGCGCATCTGATAGCTCTGGACCAGGATCCCGCTGCACTGGCGGCAGCCCGGGAGACGCTGGCTCCTTACGCAGACCGGGTCAGTTTTGTGCATGGCAACTTCCGCGATCTATCCACCGTTTTGGACCCTGGGGTCCGAGGGGCCGCCGCTGGCATACTTTTTGACTTAGGCGTCTCCTCCCCGCAGCTTGACAATCCCGAGCGGGGATTCAGCTACCAGCATGATGCGGCTCTGGATATGCGGATGGACCCGGACAGCCCGGTCACGGCGTTCCGGCTGGTGAACATGAAGTCCAAAGACGAAATTGCCCATGCCCTCCAAGCCTGGGGGGAGGAACGATGGGCTCAGCGAATCGCTGAGTTTATCGTCAAGGCGCGGCAGAAAGAGCCGATCCGCACCACCGGGCAGTTGGTGGAATTAATCAAAGCGGCAATTCCCGCATCTGCCCGGCGCACGGGCGGGCATCCGGCCCGCCGGACTTTCCAGGCCCTTAGGATCTGGGTGAATGACGAGCTGGGCGCCTTGGAAGAAGGGCTGGAGGCGGCGGTGCATACCGTCGCCCCCGGCGGCCGCATCGTGGTCATCTCCTTTCATTCCCTGGAGGACCGCATTGCCAAGCACACATTCCGGCAGTGGGGCCAGGAACACCTGGGAAAGGTCCTGACACGCCATCCAGTGGGTCCGGACGAAGAGGAGACCGACACCAATCTGCGTGCCCGTTCGGCAAAATTGCGGGCGTTTGAGCGCGAATAGCATCTGAGGACATAAATGAAAACTGACGGCATTGGTTCTTTGAGAGGACAAGGGGGATATTGACAGATGATTGACCGTGACCCACGGAATCAGTACAACGAAGGAAATCTTGCCCGCACCTGGGAAAAGAAACTGCGCCCGAAAATCCAACCGAGCCCGAAACGGCGGCCGAAGCTCTGGACGAAGACGGTGCTGTGGATAAGCGCGCTGTGGGGTGCCGGCATGATGGCCTCGATTTTGGCCATTCACGTCATGGTGATGGGCTATCAGGTCGATCAGCTGCAGACACAGTACACCCAGCTGCACCGCCAGCAGCAGGTGCTCAGCTTGACGGTGACCACATTAAGCTCTCCCCGGGCTCTGGCCGCGGATGCGTCGCGCATGCACCTGACCATGGTCACGCCGCAAACCGCGGGCCCTGCGGTCCGGTCAAAAGTTAGCGCCCCAGCCCACTTCTCCACCTGGCCGCAACTGGTCAGCCTGTGGATAGGCCGCTTGCGGGAGGCAGTCACCCGGGCATGAACACACGGCGATCCCTTCAGCGGCGTGCGTTATGGACCTTGATTTTCACCGGGCTGTTCATGGTGGTGCTGGCAGTGCGCCTGATCATCATCCAGATCGCCGACGCCAGCAGCCTGCAGGCGTACGCGCGCAATATCCACGTGCACCGGATAGTCCTCCCGGCCGCCCGGGGGAAAATAGTTGACCGCAACGGCACCGTGCTGGCGATGGATGTGCCGACCTACCAGATTGTGGCGGCGCCCAAGTATGTGACGCAGCCGGCGAATGCCGCCAAGGTGCTGTCCCGCTATCTGCCGTTTTCGTCGTCTCTTTTGCGCAAGGTGCTGAGCAACAATTCCTGGTACGCGCTCTTGGACCGTTCCGTCCCAGCGTCCACGGCCCACAAAATTCAGGCTCTAAACCTCACCGGGGTCAGCGTTGTGCCCAGTACCGGCCAGGAATATCCCAACGGCACTCTGGCCTCCCAGGTGATTGGCATGGTCGGCGCCAATGGCAAAGGTCTCGCAGGCATAGAATATGAGGACAACAGCATTCTCTCCGGACATCCCGGCTACTGGGTGGTGCAGACGGATGCCGCAGGCAATGCGCTGCCGCAGTGGCAGGAGGCGTACAAGGCGCCCCAGCCCGGAGACACCGTGCAGCTGACCATTGACGCCAATATTGAAGCCGATGCCCAGAAGTGGCTGAAGTGGGGAGTCAAGCGGGCGCATGCGCTGAACGGCACCGTCATTGTCCTCAACCCCCACACCGGCTCAGTCATTGCCCTGGCGAACTGGCCTAATTTCAATCCCAACAACTATTACTCGGCCTCTTCCCTGCAGATGACGGACTATGCGGTTCAGGATCCCGTGCCGCCCGGGTCCATTTTCAAGCCC
>DAHWJO010000258.1:0-3089 GCA_027344105.1 Sulfobacillus sp. | reverse complement strand
TTATCAGAGTTCTTAAATAAGTGGGTGGCCTGCGCATCATGGGATGGTTGGTCATGGTGTGGTCGTGGCTATTGATTGCCGCGCACATGAGACGGATGACGGCAGTGCCGTCATTCACCGCATCACCGGCGAATTGCGGTCCCTGGGTTCGGCACCTTATTAAACACATGATGCTCGGCGCTGCCCTTCGCGGGGCCGCCGAGCATCATTGTATTCTGTTCTGGAAGAACAGGCGATTGATAATATCCACTGCAGTTTGTGAAAAGTCGATATGCCGTGGTGAATGCGCCAAGGTGGAACAAGACGGCTGGTGCATCTGTGATATTGGCATTACGAAATTGCGTCAAGTGACTGTTTGAGGCGCCGGCGTATTTTGGATGTCCCGTTCCTGTGCAGCCAGTGCCAAGAGAATGATTGGCAAAGCCTCCGGACCTGAATCCTGTCAGCCACTGGATGACCGGAATAAGGCAACGCGCCATGGCCATCCCATGCTCGCAAATTTCCAAAGAAATATCGCCCATTTGGAGCGCTATAGCCTCCGATTTGACTCGGTATCCTCCACAGAAGGGTGCCCCTGACTATGCTATCTGGGATCCCCTTCAGGATTCACAAGCCATCATGACAAGTCAAATGCTAAGGTACTCCGTTTTCGGGTTTATTCCGCTTCCGGGCTGATAACGTTCTTAACGCGGCCAATCTGACCGTCTTGAAGGCGGACCTTAATGCCGTGAAGATGACTGGAACTGTGGCTGAGAATGTCCTGGACAACCCCGCGTGTCAATTCTCCCGTCATTTGATCTTTTTTCAAAACTACCTCTACCATCGATCCTGCGTGCAATTCACTGCGGATTCTTCCACTTGCTTCTGCCATTATTTAACCCTCTTCCTTATAGTGAAGCCGCTTTTAACGAAATTCTGCCTGCCCCCACTCCTAAGAGCGGAGCAGGCTGGCCGTTGAATAAAAGGTGTGCACAATTTATCATGCAGGAATCCGCCGGGCCATATCTTCCGAATTAAAAGATTCTCCTATCTATATGGTACCACATCTGCGTCATCCCCATTATTCTAAGCAGCAGGTCACTTACCCAGGGGCCCATCTCAAGTGTTCCACGCAGGCGTTCAGATATTCTCGGCCACGTAGCGCGGACTGCTGTGAGCATCTAGCCTGTGCAGCATGGCGCAATGGGCCGGGCCCCCCTATCACGGTTCTGGGCGCAGTCCGCTTGACGCACGGGATTTTTCGCTGGGGATGGTGACCCCTGCCAACACTGGAGGCTTTGCTCCAAGCAGCTTCTGTCAGGACATGGCAAATGGCAGGCGTCCTGCTCCCGATTTGCCATGACCGCCGGCAAAACGCGGCGGCTGTATCTGTTGGAGGGCCAAGGGTCTTGGCGCGGACCGAGAATGGCGGTGGTAAAGCGCAGTCAGGACCACGCTATAGCAGGTGACCCGAACTTTGGAGGGATGGCAGGGGACCGCTGTTTTGGCGATTTTACATGGAGTGTGTTTCTTCCCGGGGGTCAAGATGCTGGGGTATTAATAGGTAATGGTGGGCAGGGCGTGCCCCGTCCCCCTGCCGCCGCGATCCTTTCAGGCTGGCCTCAGGCAGACTTCCCGCGCGTAACCTTTTGTGCGCCCAGTCGTTTTGGCAGTGAGCAGATAGTCGTTCAGTTTGGGAGGCATTACCATGATGACAGGGACAAGATATTTCGCGCTCCTCTCTGGGGTGGCGGTGGCCCTCGCTGGGTGTGGGGCCAGTGGCCACAGCATTCCGCCAGTTACTCAGAGCAGCCACGTTTCGGAGCAGACGGGTTCGCATTCAGCGTCCCCATCCAGCACGGCGCCAAGTTCGCCAAGTTCATCTTCTCCGGCCGCGGCTGTTTCGACCGCTCCTCAGCAGGTGGCAAAAATTGCGGTGTCGGCATCCCCGAATCCGGTGGCGGTAAATCAGAAGGTCGTCATTTCCGGGACGGTCTTTCTGGCGGATGGGGATGGCGCCCCGAATGCGGCGATGACCATTATGGGGCTGCCCGCTGCCCCGGATGGGGACACGGTGCACACCAACCAGCACGGACAGTATTCGGTGGCGGCCCGCTGGTCCCAGCCGGGCACCTATACCGTATCGGTGGGCAACGGCTTGGCCGGGTGGCAGACACATGTGGTCGTCGACGAATCAAGCCCGTCCAGTGCCACGGCATTGGCATTTGCGGGACAGCATGTCGTGCGCTATGTCGGCACACAGGCGCCGCCGGCCATCTCGCAGGGGTTCAAGTCGCCCTCCAGTCAAAACTTGACGTTCACGCCTTCAACATACCATGTGGTGGAAGGGTTTTCCGGGACACTCGGCGGACACCCATTTGTCCTCGATTTCTATCAGAACACTCAGCCGTCGTCGGCGGGACTCTATATGGGCATCGAGTACAATCAGCACCCGGTCTATTTCGGTGACGGGCCCGCAGTGGGTTTTGAAGTGCTGGCGTTTAACCAGGACTCCGTAGTGTTGGGGAATATGGCTCAGGGCACATACATGGTGATGAATCTGGAGACAGGGCAGCAAAACCTCAATGCAGTCAATAGCGAGGCCGTAGCCCTGGATGGCTACAGCAAATCCACTCCTCCTCCGCGGATTTTGGGATTGCCGGGAACCAATTACCCCGTGAGCATTCCCTGAAACGGACGAAGAGCAATCTATGGTGTCGCGTGGCAAGATGTGGAAAGAGCAGTTGAGCTAATGAAACGGGGCACCCAGTCCCCGTTAGGGCAAACCCACGAAAGGAGTTCTGACCAATGGCAAACCTGTGGCGGCTTGGCGCGGTGGCAACTCTGGGCGCACTGCTGCTGAGTGGGTGCGGGGCAGAGCCGGTGGCACTGGCCCGCCACCCAGTGCCTGCATCTTTGCACACGCGCGCGCCAGAGGTCACTGACCAGATCGCCCGGGTCAGTCCTGAGGCATCCCCAGTTTTGGTCCTGAAATAGTCGGAATTTTACGCAAAGGAAATGGTGGTTCCTCTGTCGAAGAAGTAAGTGCCAACAAACCACTTCGAGGAGGACCACCATGTTCAATTTGCAGTCTATCACATCATACTTTG
>DAHWJO010000257.1:0-3122 GCA_027344105.1 Sulfobacillus sp. | reverse complement strand
CCTGTCGGGTCGCACCCTTCACGGGGTGCGTGGATTGAAATCATTTGCCTGATTCCACCGGATGCACAATGTCTGGTCGCACCCTTCACGGGGTGCGTGGATTGAAATTCTAAAGAAAGGGCTGATGAAAATGCCAAAACGCGTCGCACCCTTCACGGGGTGCGTGGATTGAAATTCCATCACACCCCCGCCCCCGGCCCCGATGGGCCGTCGCACCCTTCACGGGGTGCGTGGATTGAAATTCGCTGCCCGCGGGCGTAAGCGTTCAGAGCGTCAGTCGCACCCTTCACGGGGTGCGTGGATTGAAATTCATTCGTCCGAAACTGACTGCCGTTGACGGATAAGTCGCACCCTTCACGGGGTGCGTGGATTGAAATCATCATGGAGATCCCGGCCATGGAGTGTCTGGACGGCCCTTGACCGCTTGGATCAGGCCGTGGGCATCGCACACGGGGATCAGCAATCCTGGCAACGCCGTGGACCAGGGAGCGCCCGAATCATGGCGATACAAGCCGGGAATCGTCCAAAGTGTGCCACCAAACTGATCCCAGAGAGCCGCCAGAACGCATTGCTGCATCCGAGGATCTGCAGGCCATGATCGGTAAGCATGTAATGCCTCATCAGAGAGACCGCGATGGGCAAGCGCCTGATCATGATTCCTGCTAAGTGTCAGCAAATCCCGCCACGCGCGATAGACCGCATGGCGAATGGCCAGCGGAGCACGAGCCGGGGCTGCAGGCAGAGAAAAGTCGGCTGGCCGCGAAGCGGTGAGCCACGACCCGCGGGCGATCCGGGACACACACCCGAAACTGGCCTGTGGCGCTGACTCCGGTCTTGAGGATTTTCCAGCCACTCGGCGTAGGAACATCTCGGTAGCAGAGCGCAACCGTGCCGTCAGGCGCAAAACTACAGTAATCGGGGTGGCCGCAAATGGGACACACAGCGCGGCGCGAAGCCCGCATCAGTGGGGTGGCAAGAGCCATGAACCAAGCCTCCTTAATTAGTACAACGAAGTATTGTGCTCAAGAGAAGGCCGGGCCGGAAGGCTCGGCTAAAAAATATGATTGAGCGAGGGGCTGGTTCATCACTTGTCGCATGCGAATCCCCACTAAGAACAGCTCACAAGCGGGGAGAGGACTGCCCGTCACGGTCAACGGCATCACGCTCAAAGGTTAGCAATGCCGCCAAAGCACGAGGAGAGCGATCGGGGACAGAAATTAGAAAACCACCCCTCCTACACCTTCCAGACTCACCTGCTGGGTTGCGGCATGGCCCAGGGCACATCCCCGCAGCATCTGGCGCCAAACCGTACGATCCGGAGTGCCCACACACCGGGCGCGGATGAGCGCGGTGCAGCATGGAAATAGCCAAGGACAGCAGGAGACCTCCCCGGACACACAATGCGACCAGCAGGCACAGCTCCGCCACCCAGAAAAACTGTGTCCTTGACCCCATCCCATATTTTCAGCTCTCTGAGGATCATTTGGGGCCGATCTGCGTCTCTACTGCGGCCTGTTTGCGTATCTTTGCAGCCTGCTGGCGGCATAATGGCAGGTGACCGTCTAGCACGCTATTCATGTCGGCTCCGGCTGTATCTTGCACCCGGTTGCTAAGGTGCGAGTAGGTATCGGATCTCACCCGCACAGACGAATGCCCCAGTTGTTTTTGCACGATGGTCAGGTGGACATCCATCTCCAGCATCATCGTGGCGTAGGTGTTCCGGAGGTCGTGAGGCGTGAAGGGCGGCGGTATGTGAGCGACTTCGCCTAACCGCCGCAAGCTGCGCCGCATATTCCCTGCGGAGAGCGAGTGCCCGGTGCGGGTCGTAAAGACATAATCTGGATCAGTGCGCCATACAGGCGTGCGCATTTGCAGGGCTCGCTGAGCCGTGCGGTGTTCCTCTAGGACGGGCATCACGGTCGCAGGGTTCCCCACGCACCGTTGGGAATGCACCTTTCGGCAGCCGCAACATCCCCAAAGTACTGAGGGTTCGTGACACGACCAGACTGTCGCGCTCCCAGTCGATGTCACCCAGAAGAGCCCCAAGGCTTTGCCGAGTCGGAGTCCCGTGCCGAGCAGGGTTACCCAAAAGGGCATCCTGTGCATCTGGGGCGGCACGATCCAAGGCAGTCCTGCAACGTGTTCGGGGAAGGCCTGTCACCCTCCGTCGTGATCTCTGACGAGGCCTGCGTCAACGACGGTCCGGCCCGGTCCGCGGGATTTTGGATCAGCAAGTCCCACTGCGTCGCGGTGTCCAACGCTTGATGGAGGGTGTCGAATGCGGCCCGCACCGTCCGTGAGGCAGAGCCAGCATCGGTCAAAGATTTGATAAACTCCTGAATGGCGAGGGCTGCCATGTCTATTAGCTGGGTCTCATCAGGAAAATAGGTGATGGCGTGCTGAACCATTGTGCGTTTGAGGACTTTCGGGCCCGGGGCCAATGTGCTGGGGCCACAACGGTACTCAGCCACCGTGCCAGGAAGTCTGCGACGAGCAGTTCCGAAGGCTCGCGCCACTGTGACAGGGCCTGATGTTCGGCCATCATGGCCGTGAGCCGCTGGGGTGGTAATGATAGGACATAGCATCATCGCATCGCCTTGTACGCACTACCAAAAGAATTCACGGTCAAGGTGCGAACTCCTGCTCTCAAGGTCTTTAACACTGCGCACAAAGAATGGGGGGGACATTCACACAGCGATGGGTCACTTCCGATGTGTTGTCCTCATGCTTGCAGCGTTCCGCAGGAGTCCACGCCAAATTCTGCCGGCAGGGAGATTAACCGCAAGACGACTAAGTTTTTCAGGAGGGAACTCTGCCGAGGCTGGCGTATTATGAAGATTAAGGAATCGTACTACGAAAAGTGGTCCGTCGAAGGAATGCCTGCAACGGTCAGGACTGGCCGAGTGAAACCGGTCGATTAGCGCTGAGGGACGAACGGATAGGGAAGTGGTTTAGCAGACAATTCGTCTACCGTCTAGGTTAGTCGCGGGCGACAGCATCATGCTATGATAAAATATGGGGGAGGTGATCTATATGGCTCTGTCACGGGAACAATTGCATCAGGTGGTTGACCATCTGCCAGCAGATAAGTTGCCGACCTTGCGCATGCGCACGCTACCGGC
>DAHWJO010000256.1:0-3166 GCA_027344105.1 Sulfobacillus sp. | reverse complement strand
GATCGGAGACAAAACCATCAAAGAACTGCTTGTAGCCGGCTGCTCCCTGGACATCCGGCCCAGGGCACGGGTGCTATCCCTCTACGTCCCACAAGACGGGTATCGGGTGGCTTTCGATCTGGACCGTTTGATGGAAGACCACCGGGCCGCACTGGCCGGAGCCCTCCACGACAAGGTATGGATCGGCCATAACCTGGGTTTCGACTACGCCTGGATGCTGGCCTTGCATCCAGAGGTCCGGCCCCGGCGCATCATCGACACCCTGTTGCTGGCCACGACGCACCGGCCCCAGGCCCTGTACGAGATGCAGGCGGCGCTGGTCACCAACGGGATCCACGAGTGGAACATACGGGACGCCCTCTGGGACTATGTGCAAGGGAAGCTGTCCCGCAAAAAACAGGACGACGGCGACGGCGGGGCGCTGTCCCTGCAATCCCTGTCCCTGCTCTACCTGCAGGAAAGCCTCGACAAATCCTACCAGAAGCCACACAACTGGATGGTGGACCGGCTCACCCGGGCGCACTGGGAGTATTGCATGGGGGACGTGGAAACCCCTCTGCGCATTGCCCGCAAGCTCTTGCACCTGCCCGAAGAGGCGGACGCCGTCCAGATATTGCAGGCCCTGGATGGCGATGCCCGGGCGGCTCCGGCGTACCGGATCCTGGAAACGGCGCTCCATACCATAGCCCGGATGCACCACAAAGGGGTGCCCTGGTCCGCCGAGCGGGCTGCCGCTCTCGATGCGGATCTGGCTCGGGAGGCCCGGGAAGCGGCGGAGAAACTGCTGGAGATCGCGCCCGAGCTGAGGCAGACCATCGAGGTGCCCGGCAAGCCCACAAAGAAGCACCCCGACCCGGAGCCCTGGAAGATTTGCCCCATAGAAGATCTGCTATCGCCCAGCAAGGGGCTGACCGCCCCCGTAAAAGAGGCCATCGCGCACGCCATCGTGCAGGAGACGGGCAATTCGGCCCTGTTTCACTCGCCGGGCGGCGACGGCCCGGCGGAATCCATCACGCTGGACGCGAAGCAGTTGGCCTTCGACTATCCCGATTCCCAAGTGGTCAAGCTGCTGGCCGCCGTGCAAGGCGCGGTAAAAGAGCGGGCGATGCTGTGTACGCTGGCCGCCTGTGCGCGAGACACGCGGGACGGGCGTATCCACCCCCTGACCGGCGTCACGACGATCACCGGACGGACCTCCGCCACCAATCCGTCCTTGCAGCAGGTACCCCGGGACCCCCGATTCCGGGGGGTGTTTGCGGCTCGTCCCGGGCACCGGATCGTGGCCACCGATTTTGCTTCCATCGAGCTGCGAATTGCCGCGGCGCTCGGGGTGCGGGCCTGGGAGGTGCTGTCCGTGGTGGTGGACGCCCTTTCCCGCGGCCGGGACAGCCCACACTACAAAAGCCTTCCCCGAATCCGCAAGCGGATTGGCTGGATACTGGAGCACTGCCCGGACTTGGTAGCGTATCTGAAAAGCGGCGATCCGGACCCGCCGGATAGCCTGATAGAAACCGATCCGCCCGTTTTCGGCGAAGCCGCGATCGAGGACTACGCCCGGTCCGCGGCCTGCGATCTGGCAAAGTGGGTTTCCCGTCTACGCAAGGCAACCGGAGGGGACCCGCAACGCTTACCCTTCCGCGCAGTGTACCTGCACGGCCTGGATCCGCATTTGCTGACGGCCATCGCCATGCGGGCTCAGTCCGGAGAATTTGACCTGCGGGGGATGTCGCCATTGCAGTACCTGCAAAGTCTCCCGGCAGAGGAAACCGACATCCTCAAGAAGCGGATGAAAGACGCCCGGCAGGCGGCGAAGGTCGTCAACTTTGGTGCGCTATACGGCCAGCAGCCGGCTGGTCTGCACCGCTTCGGGGTGGTGGGGTACGGGCTCAGATGGACCGGGCAGGAGGCCGCCCAGGCCCACGAAGCCTGGTTCCGCCTGTACCCGGAGATTGGCCTGTGGCACTGGCTGATCCGTCGGTTTTTCGTGCAAAAAAAGCAGCCGATCCTGAATCCGTACAATCCGGTAGAGGCGGACCTGACCGGCAAGATTTATCGCTGGTCCACGCTGTCCGGCAGGATAGTCCTCTCTTCCAAGCTGACGTCCGCAGCCAACTATCAGGATCAGGGTACGGGAGCGGAAATCGCACTGCTGGCCATTGGCACCCTGCCCCAGGACATCCAGGCCATGCTCATCAATTTCGTGCACGATGAACTGGTTCTGGAGGTCCCGGAAAGTCGGGTAGATGAGGTAGTGCAGATCGTCGAAAAGACTATGGTGGAGGCCGCCAACCGATTCCTGATGCCCTATGGAGTGCCCGCCGCCGTCGAGACGCAGGTGGGGGACGCGTGGGTGCATTGATCTGGCTACCATCCCCACTATCCGTCCATCGCAACAACCCGATGCTATACCCACCCAAGGCCGGATTTCCCAGCCTCTGAAACGCAAGGAGAACGCCATGTCTGGAGTCAACAAAGCCATTTTACTCGGTCACCTGGGCCGGGACCCGGAAATGCGGTACATGCCCGACGGGACCGCCAACGCTACCCTGAACGTGGCAACGTCCGAGACCTACAAAGACCGCGACGGCAACAAGCAAGAGCGTACGGAGTGGCATCGGGCAGTTTTCTGGGGCCGGACGGCCGAGGTCGCGGGGGAATACCTTCGCAAAGGCAGGGTCTACATTGAGGGTCGCCTGCGCACCCGCAAATGGACGGACAAAGAGGGTCAGGACCGCTACACCACAGAGATCGTCGGCGACCGTCTCCAGATGGTCGGCGGCCGACGGGACGGCGGGGCCGACGACCGCGATGGCCATGGTGGATCCGGTGGAGGTGGCGGAGGAATGAATCCAGCACCTTCCGACGAATTCCCGGATGACGACATCCCGTTCATCCTGAGAGCGGATCCCGCCTTCCAGCGGCATGGGCGGCTGCGCCGGGTGCGGTTCTAAACCTGCGGGATTTGAATCGGAAACGGCATGACGATGGATGCCTGCATGGGAATCGCCAGCGTTCCGTCAAAGCCATCCCGCCCGGTGATGCGCTATCACGGCGGCAAGTGGCGCTTGGCGGAGTGGATACTGTCCTTCTTTCCCGAGCACGAAACCTATGTTGAACCGTTTGGGGGTGCGGCGAGCGTGCTGATGCGCAAGCCGCGCAGCCCGGC
>DAHWJO010000255.1:0-3171 GCA_027344105.1 Sulfobacillus sp. | reverse complement strand
TCTAAATAGGCGCCGATATCCTGGGAGCCTTCCGGAGCCAGCACCATCAGGTGGTACCCGGCGTGCTGGCACGCCGCAATCAGCCCCGAGAGCAGGGGCGACGGCAGAGTCCCCGCCCGCGCCATGGACTCCGGCACCACCACCCCAATCGTCTCAGACTGCCCCCGCACCAGGAACCGCCCTTGGGCGCTGGCCTGGTAGTGCAGAGTTTTCGCAGCCTGACGCACCCGCTCTGCCGTTTCAAACGAAATATTGCCGCGGTTGTTGAGGACGTACGAGACCGTGGCCGTCGACACCCCGGCCAGTTTGGCCACATCCCCGATGCGGCTGGGACGGAATTTTTCCGGCAAATTTTTTCACCTCTTTGGTTAATCGCTTCACTTAAACGATTGAATTATAATGAACGCCGTGCCATAATACTAGGAGTTTTCAGTATTCACTGTGCAATCGCACACAACTTAGCTGCCGCGGGCGGCGAGACATCCTTCCGCCCGAGGCCGTCAGCGCGCAGATTCCGGCAGCCATTGTCCATCGATTCCATTATACTGCCGCGCTTTTGAGAAGATAGGAGGATATCATTTGAATATGCCAAGACAGGTTCGCCACCGGTCTCTCGCTGTCCTCAGCGGGGCCGGGTTGCTCCTGACCATCGCCGGCTGCGGTTCCACACCCGCCGCATCCGGCCCGCACAACGTGACCATCGTCTTTGCCACCCAGGGCCTGGGCACTGAAGCGCAGGCCACTCAAGCCGCCGTCAACTCGTTTGAAAAGATCCACCCCCACATTCATGTGCAAATAGAAACCCTATCCGCTTCCTCCAATGATGCCTACCAGACCCTGATCACCGACCTGACCTCCGGGTCCGGCACCCCCGACGTGATCACCGCCGACGTCATCTGGCCAGCGACATTTGCCGCTGCGAAATGGATCCTGCCCCTCAACCAGTTCCATCCCGATACCAGCCGCTTCTATCAAGGGATGGTCAAGTCCGGGGAATACCAGGGCAAACTCTATGCCATGCCTTGGTTCATCAACGTGGAAGGGCTGTACTACCGCACCGACCTGGTGAAAACTCCCCCGGCTACGTTTGCCCAGCTCACCTCGGACGCCAGATCGGCGATGAAAAAGAATTCCAAACTTATCGGCCTCGCCTTTGAGGGCAACAAATACGAAGGGGCGGTTACCGTCTTCCAGGACATCTCTGGCGGATTTGGCGGGGAATTCCTCAATGCCCAGGGCAAGCCCGTGCTCAATTCTCCCCAAAACATCAAAGCCCTGACCTGGCTCAACAACGCCATCAAGACCGGGATATCGCCCGCCGCCGTGACCGGCTGGGAAGAAGGCAACGTGCAGCAGGCTTTCTTGTCCGGGGACGCGGTCTTCGCCACCAACTGGCCATATCTGTACCCCCTGGCCGAGGCTTCCGGCTCCGCCGTGAAGGGGAAAGTGGCGTTTGTCCCCACTCCCGTGCAAGGCGGACAGGCCACGGCCTCTTTGGGAGGGGATGACCTGGTCATCAACAAGAACACCAAATACCCCAAGCAGTCGTGGGAACTGGTGCAGTACCTCACCTCCGCCAAGACTATGACGGCCCGGGCGCTCATTTCGGGAGACCCTCCCGCCCGCACCGACGCGTATACCCCCGCGCTGTTGCAAAAAGCGCCCTGGTTCAAGCAAGAGGAAGCCGTTTATGCCGACGCCACCCCGCGCCCGGTGACGCCTTTGTACCCGCAGATTTCGGCGCAGATCCAAGAGGCGCTGTCCGCGACCTACTCCGGCCAGCTTACCCCCACCAAGGCGCTGGACCAGGCGCAGAAGGCCGTGGAGGCCATTGTGAGCGGCCATGGCAGCTAAACCTCAGATAGGGCCGTCCCTCGGGACGGCCTCCCCCCGTCCCCGCCGCCGCCGTTCTTACATGGCTTCGCGGTCCCGGGTCGGATATCTGCTGGTTTTGCCCGCAGTGGCGGCCCTGGCCGCCATCGCCATCTATCCCCTGATTTACAACATTGTCCTGTCCTCCCGGTTCGACGTACTCACCGAACCGGGCACAGGGCATTTCACGGGACTGGCCAACTACCGGCAGATGCTGACCGACCCTAATTTCTGGGGGGATTTGGGACGCACAGGCATTTTCATGGTCATCTCCGTCACCTTGGAGTTCGCCGCAGGGCTGATTCTGGCCCTCATTGTCCACCGCGAGTTCAAAGCCCGGGGACTGGTGCGCGCCTCCATCCTGATTCCCTGGGCGATTCCCACCGCGGTGTCGGCCCTCTTGTGGAAAATGTTTTTTGACATTCGCTCCGGCTTCGTCGATTTTGCGCTGAAGGCTTTGCACCTGCCGGGAGCCAATCTGGTCTGGTTCCATTCCCCGGTGCTGGCCTGGGTTCCCATCATCCTGAGCGACATGTGGAAGAACACCCCCTTCATCGCGCTCCTCCTGCTGGCGGGACTGCAGACCATTCCCCAGGAGATTTATGAGAGCGCACGCATTGACGGGGCCACCGGCTGGCAGGCATTTTGGTCCATCACCCTGCCCCTTTTGCGCCCCGCGGTCATGGTGGCCTTAATCTTCCGCACATTAAGCGCCATGCTCGTCTTCGACACCATCTTCGTCATGACCGGGGGCGGTCCCGGCCAGAGCACCGAAGTCGTGGCCTACTACGACTGGTACAAATATATGGTGTCCTTGAACTTTGGATTTGGAGCGGCGGTGGCCGTGGCCATCACCGTGCTGGCCCTGATCCTGGCGGCCGTCTATGTCAGGCTTTTGCGCCAGCGGGGAGGATTCATGACATGAGACAACGCCTGGGTCGCACGGGATTCAATGCCCTGGTCGCCATCATCATCTTGTATTCCCTGTTTCCCTTCTACTGGGTCTTTAAATCCTCGGTTGAGTCCTCGATTGCCCTCAACCGGCAAACCTCGAGTCTGTGGCCGACCAACTGGACCTTTGTCCATTACGAGGCCATCTTCGCCGTGGAGAACTTTCTGCGGCCGCTGCTGAACAGCATGTTTGTGGCGGGCATGGCCACCCTCATCTCAGTGGTGCTGGGCTCGATGGCGGCTTACGGGTTGTCCCGCATGCCCATCAAGGGCAAAGTCCCCATTTTGGGCTTTATTCTCCTGGTCTCCTTCTTTCCCCAGATTGCCATGGTCGGGCCGCTGTTTCTG
>DAHWJO010000254.1:0-3224 GCA_027344105.1 Sulfobacillus sp. | reverse complement strand
ACAAGCGATATTTCATTGTGCCCACCAGAATGTTGGTATTAATTTTGTACACCGCATGTTTTCGTTGGAGCTGGTCCCGGTGCGCTTCCCACTCAGTCTGGGCGTCTTGTTCAATGACGGACGCCATATTGGCTAAGAAGATGGTTGCATAATAATCTTGGGCGATGACGAGGGGGGTCTTGCCCGAAAAGTTTTCCACTGCAAATTTGTGCTTGAGATCGCCATAATTCGTTTCGATGCCCCATCGTTTACAATACAGGGGTTTGGCCTCCACGTGGCTCAGCCGATCCGCCGGCACATTGGTGATCAAGATTTCCGTTGCCCCGGTCGGTAAGGCGACTTTCCACACGCGCACGGTCACGCGGGTGCCAACCGGCATCGGGGTCCCTTGTTTTTTGAGCGCCCGGGCGCGTTCCGGGGTGACGAGAATCGTCACCATCGTCACCGTCTCGTCGTTGGTCGTGGTGTTCAACACTGCGCGATAAAACGTGGAAGAGACCCGCATGACATAAAAGAGCTGCTGCGCGGCCAAATCCCGGAGAAACGCCAACGAAGGATACCCGCGGTCAAACAACACGAGGTTGAGCTCGGGATGCGGGAGCAAGCGGAGCAACGCGGCGAGATTCTTCGCGGCCAATGCCCGTTCGCCCATATCATAGCGTCCCAAGACCGCGTGAATCACTAAATGGTTTTCCACATCGATGATGTGGGAGGCGCGGGCCCGCGCCGTGGTAAACTCTCCGGATCCTTTCGCGACGCCATAAGCCGTGCGGAGTTCGGGAGTATCGGGGATTTCCATGGTGCTGCCGTCAATGGCCAACACCCGAAAGCCGTGAAAGGTCTGGATGTCATCATCGGCATAGAATCGGGCGATGAAGGCATCATTCAGGAGCGTAAACGCTTCGGGTTTGAGTTTTGGCCGCGCTTCGGCAAATGATTGTTTGGTATAGGTCGTGCGGGCCGCCTCCTCGGGCATAAAGCGTTCACGAAACTCATCCCATTCGATTGGCGTGGTGCGACGCACCCTATTCAGAATGATCGAGAGGAGCGAGAGAAACCCGATTTTGCGGTCCCGGGTGACGTCCTGCGGACGCTGTTTGACTGGATCACGGTAACTCGCCTGCTGCAGCAGGCAAAGCACGGTGGCCGATAAATTGCGTGTCTTGTCCTGCACCAGCATCCGCCCCCCCTAGAACCAGGCTCTTTCTCAAATCCAGTGATAGTGTCTGAACATCACTGGGCTTTGCGCATATGATAAGCGGTCCTTTCTCAAACGCGGCGGTGAATTGGTCCCGCCATCTCTTCCGTCTAGATCACAGAGTAGGCGTTAAGCCCCTCTATTCCCGTAGGCCCGCTCTCAAACCGATGTGTTATTTTCGCCCATGGGATGATCCTGTCCTCAAGCAGATTATCATCGTCTTTGAGAAAGAGCCTAGAACCATACCAGAAGGGCATGAAATAGTCCAGAGGTATAGGGGAAAAAACGTGGAAAATTTTACAATGGATTTATGAACCATTTCGAGCCCATTATCTTAATCTGACAGCATTGGGGATTACCCCGCCATTTTATTCTTGCCTGAGCGGTGCACACGGGAACCCGGCACCCGTTGTTTGGTGCGGTGCAGAATTTGAAGCACATCCCCCACCCTCTGGGGATCTCCTAGAATTTCTGTACACACGGTAATGGCTTCAAGAGTTTGGGTCCGTGGGGACAGGAGCCATTCGCGAACGGGACACTCATGGCGATTCACTGGCCCTCCTCCGGTTTTAAAGTGTTTCCCGCTAAGGCATGATCGAGCAGAGATCGCAAAATTTGTGAGGGACGCTGGTTTGTGGTTTGGGCAATTTGGTGAATTTGGTGCATTTGACGTCGATACAGGTAGTATTCAACGCGACATAAATCCTGGGGATTTTTCATATTGGGCCTCCTTAAAACCGCGAAAACATTGCCACACGGTCACGCGACCGTCCGCGAATTGCCAATCTGAGAAAGGATGGCCACAACAGGCGACAGTGGTGAAAAGTATAACTGGGGTGATGGTGCTTTAACATTAGTGTATCACACATATGGATCAATATATCGACATAAAAGGAAACAATTTCCTAACCATGAGTTGAGAACGGGACCCGCGAATTTTATCGATGGGACAAGTCATCCCCGGATCGAAATCCCTCATTTCTGCCCATGGGTACGGCGACACTCTTTTTGGGGACCCGAGTCGGTCCGATAAAGGCCATGGATAATGTGCGAAGGGGCGGCCCAACGTGGGGGCAAGTCCGATTTGTTACGGGCCTGGTCAGACCGGTCGGCTGCGGCGGCGAATTATGAACAGACTATGACCGAGACACGGGGGTGTTCGCGTAGGACTTCAACAATTGAATGAGGGCTTTCACCACATCAATGGCGCGCGGACTGAGTCCATGTTGATGCAAGAGTTGCAGAATGGTTTCTTCGATATCGTTGGCAGGAAGGGAGGCCATGGTCGGCATGATTTGGGACAATGGGACTTCGAGTGCATGGGCGATAGCAATCCATCGCAAAATATTGACCTCAGCCGTGGCAGCTTCGATTTGCTCAATGTCTCGGCCTACGATCGGGGGTTCGCCTGCGATGTCCAGTTGCGCAGAGGCTTTTCCGGCCAATTCGTCGGTAGACCATTTTCGGGTTTCACGCCATGCGCGTAAGGTGCGGCCCGTATGGGGCTGTCTCATCCTAAGCACCTGCGTTTCAAAGTGCTCCACGATCCATATCAAAAGACTCGTGGCCCGCTCGACAACACTTTGACCTGGCAGGAGGGAGTCTTCATTAAGGGCCAGGGTTTCCACAACCCATGCCCACACGGGAGCGGTGTCGCCAGTGTTTGGTGCCATGAGACCGGGTAAAGCGAAAAGCTCCACACATTGCTGATAAAGGGGAGCGATTGTCGGATCTTCGGCGAGGGCATCCGCTACGATGTGCATACTTTGCACACCGAGGTCCAAGTATCTCCGTGATGCCTTCAGAATTTGGGTGTCATATTGGGGCGCAAAATTCGCCGTTATTGCTGTGAGCCAACTGACGTTGTGGGCGTCACTCCACCAAGGGCACCCATAAAACGGAGCGATATTACGTAAGAAGGTTGCAGATGGTTTGATCTTGTCGCGTTCGATGACGGACAGAGAGCTTTGGTGTCGTCCGCTCTTTTCTGCAATGAAATCCATGGTGAGACCGCGGGCCGTGCGAG
>DAHWJO010000253.1:0-3224 GCA_027344105.1 Sulfobacillus sp. | reverse complement strand
CCCAGACTGTGCCGACAATCCCTTTCGCGCTCTCTCCCGCCGGGAGAGGGCTTTTTGCTGTGCCCAAGAAGGTGTCAAGGAATAGCAGATCCTGTACCTACCGCGCGCTCTTTAGCTCGCAACCGGACCCCAGTAAAAATATTTACTTGTCGACTTCTTTGTCACAGCTTGTGGCCCCTGACCGTCTGAGTGGCGGCTTCTGCAGGCGGCTAGTCGCCCTCTTCCTGTGGAAAGCGGCAAGCCGTCTCAGCACCAGGAGTTTTGCCTGATATTTGTTGGTGGAACAGGCTTCATAGATATGCAACAATAGGATTTGAGCACTAACGAGAAGATATCAGGCATGGGCGAAAAGTCGCCGCATAATCTGTACTTTAGGGATTTTTTAGAAAGACCGACATACAATACCAAATAACCTCAAGTGGGTGCATGGGCAGGCACCGCGTGCTTGTCTGCTCTTACTGTTCATCATAAACTGGTACTCGTGGCTGAATTCTATTCATGATAGATTCATGATACATGGGGACAATCATTGTAGGTAGAAAAACGGGGGAATCATTCTAATGGACCAGCAGCTGAGCATAACCGAATCCGGTTGGGTAATTGGCCCTGCTGTCAGGGGAATTCGCATGGACTCCCGGTTGGTTGAGCCGGGTGACATCTTTGTTGCAGTGACGGGATCGTCCCAGGACGGCCATCAGTTTATACGGCAGGCTATCGCCAGGGGAGCCGTGGCCATCGTAGGAGAAAAGGGCATGGAACCGCTGGCCATCCCTTATATCCAGGTCGTGTCGAGCCGGGAAGCCGCGGCCGACCTTGCCACCCAATTTTACGGGCATCCGTCGCGGCGCCTGACAACCATCGCAGTTACCGGAACCAACGGCAAGACCTCCGTGGTCTATTGGCTGAGCGCGCTGCTCAACGCGGCTGGAATTCGGTCCGGGCTTATTTCCAGCGTTGTCAATGACGTGGTCTGCTCCCAAACGCCAGCTGCCCTGACGACGCCTGAAAGTCCCGACCTGCAAGCGTCCTTGGCAGAGATCGCCCGCTGTGGAGGGGTGGCGGCGGTCGTAGAAGTATCCTCGCACGGCATCGTTCAGCAACGGGTGAGGGGCACTCTATTTCAGATCGCGATTCTCACTAACATTACCCGGGAGCATCTCGACTTTCACGGGACTATGGAGCGTTATGTGGATGCCAAGGCGGCGCTGTTCCGGATGCTGCTCTCTAGCAGCCTAGGGGCGGTCTTGAACGCGGACGATGAGCATTTTGGCATCATCGCCCAGCAAACGGAGGCAGCCGTAACCAGTTACGGAATTGCCAGAGGAATGTTGCGGGGACGAGTGTTGAAGGAGTCGCCGTGGTTTAGCGAAATAGAAATTACGGGGTTAGGGGTGGATTTTCACACCCGGCTCAATCATCCCGGCCGCTACAATATCTATAATGTCCTTGCCGCGTCTGCAGCAGCCCTCAGACTGGGTGTTCCGGCGAGTATCCTGGAGCAGGAAATTCCGCAGCTGCCTCAGGTCCCCGGCCGCATGCAAGTGGCATCCAGCCACAATGGGCCGATGGCCATAGTGGACTATGCCCACACGCCTGACGGACTCTATCAGTCGCTCCTGACTGTGCGAAAGTTGGCCAAAGGGAACATTTGGCTGGTGTTTGGCGCCAGGGGAGGGCGTGACCGCGGCAAGCGGCCAGAAATGGGCCGGATAGCTGCCCAGTACGCGGACCGTGTGGTGGTGACCACGGACAGCCCGAATTACGAGAATATGCAGACCATCGCCGACGCCTTGGTGTCCGGGATCCGGGAGGTTGGGGCAGGAAAGCTGGCAGCCGTTGAACTCGACCGCGCAGAGGCGATCCGCTACGCTATTTCCCAGGCCAGTCAGGGTGATGTGGTGCTCATCACTGGCCGGGGCCCAGAGACCGTGCAGCACTTTGGTGATAAGACCGTGCGCTTGGTGGACGCGGAAGCGGCGGAAGAAGCGCTTCAGGAACGCGTCCGGCGGGAGGGACCCGATGCTCCAGGAATTAGTTAGTGTCATTATTCCAGCCTACAATGCCCAAGACACGATCTGCGAGGCCTTGCAGTCGGTTTTCGACCAAACATACCCGTACCTCCAAGTAATCGTGGTGGACGACGGGTCTGAGGACGCGACCTGCCAGATTGTTGAGGAACAATTTCCCCATGCGGTCCTAAAGCGGTGTGAAAATCAAGGACCATCGCATGCGCGCAATGTCGGCATCGCCGCGGCCGAAGGGCGCTGGATAGCTTTCCTTGATGCGGACGACACGTGGCACTCGCACAAAATCGCCCAGCAGCTTGACGTGGCGATAACTGATCCCCGCATAGGGCTAGTGGCGACCGACTGGATTAGGGGAGCGGCCTTCGAGCCAGTGCCCAGGGCGATGCCGGTCTCCGAAGTTACATACGAAGAACTCTTGGTGCTGAACCGATTTCAAACGTCCACAGTGATGGTGCTTCGCGAAATAGTGGACGGCCTTAAAGGCTTCGACCGGTCAGTGGATGGTGCGGAAGACTGGGATTTATGGCTGCGCGTGGCTCAAGCCGCGCGTGTGGTAAAAATTGATTGGGGCTTGGTGATGTACCGTGATGTCCCGACTGGCTACAGCAAAAACGTGTGGAGAGTGTATGAAACCATGCTGCCGATGCTTGATAAGCACCGGGCGACACATTTGGTCAGCCGCAGGGATTTTTGCATTATCGAATCGTGGCACCACTTGCGCTTTGGAGTGGCCTTCGTCTTGATGAAACAATACCGCCGCGCATACACGGCCACAAGACCAGCACTGTCTGGGCGCCTGTTGTGGTGCACTGGTCCCGCGGTGACACGGTACCTTATGCCATTTTTGTGGGGCCGCCACAAGAAAAAAAGATCGTTCCAGTGACTAGACATTTATCCGTTAACGCGGTATAATAAATTTTGCTGTCCGAGAGGGCAGTGCGACACCGCTTCTGGTCACGCGGTCCGATGCCGGATTGCCGCGACGAGCCCGGGAGGGTGTCACCCGGTCCTTGAAAACTATATCGTCATGGAGAAGAAGCAGGACAAGTACTACCAGTCAACGCAAATCACGAGTCATGGAGAGTTTGATCCTGGCTCAGGACGAACGCTGGCGGCGTGCGTAATACATGCAAGTCGAGCGGACCTTCGGGTCAGCGGCGGACGGGTGAGGAACACGTGAGTCATCTGTCGGTGGGT
>DAHWJO010000252.1:0-3235 GCA_027344105.1 Sulfobacillus sp. | reverse complement strand
CGCCCGCAACAAATTCGCCAGGATGGGCCAGGCTAAAGTTGACGATATGAGGTCCGGCCGCCCATTTCTTACGTGGACTACCTCAGACCGCCTCCTTAGGTACCGGGATTTTTCGGGAGGTCCCGGTGCTAAAATGGGGGCATAATAGGGCACAAGGACGGCAATGGAGAAATATCTGTCCTCCAGGGCGGCAATGAGCCGGCCCTGGAGGTGCTGGGTGCCACACAACATCCGGAAAAATTGTACAATAGCCAAGGGTGGAGAGATTAGGGAATGTGCAGGGGGGGACATGAGCGTGAAGCGAAAGTGGGGTTTAGGCATACTGGGAGCTCTGGGCCTGGGATTTGCCGCCGTGAGAATCAACGGCAAGCTGCGGCCGGGTCCCATGACGATGAAGCTCGAGCGGTTTTTCCTCACCAATCCTGTCCGGGTAGCCTATTTCGGTCCCCGCGACGCATTGCGCCTGGCAGGCGATCTCAGCGGTCTGCGGGTGCTGGAAGTGGGGACGGGAGTAGGGGTGGTGCTGACTGAGATCGCCCATAGGGTGGGCGAGGGCGGGCAGGCGTTCGGGGTGGATATTCAAAGTGACGCGGTCAGGCGCACGGAGCACCGTCTCAGCACAGAAGGCCTGCTGTCCCGTACGGGTCTGGCGACGGCCAGCGCCGCGGAGATGCCGTGGGCGGACCAGAGCATGGACCGGGTTGTGATGGTGGCAGTGCTGGGAGAGGTGTCCCCCAGCCAGCGGGTGGGGGCGCTGGAAGAAGCCCGCCGCGTGCTGACCCCGGAAGGTCTTCTAGTCGTCACGGAATTCTGGCCGGATCCGCACTATATTCCTCTGGCAAGAATGGTGCGCCATCTGCGCCAGGCAGGATTTTCCATTGTCGACGTGTTTGAGAAGCCGATGCTCTACAGCGTGTCTGCAAAACCGGTCCGCTCCACTGAATCCTGATCCAAAAGTGGCGACATGATCTTGTTAATGAGGTGGGAGTCAATGAAACGCATTGAAAAACCCTGGGGATTTGAATTGTGGTGGGCGGTCACGGACCGCTATGTGGGCAAGCTGATTCATGTCAACCAGGGGCAGTCTTTAAGTCTGCAATATCACCGGGTGAAGCATGAGAGCATGTATGTGGTGGCGGGCGAGGCGGATGTGCTGATTAACGGTGAGGTGAAGCGGATGCGGCCGGGCGAGGCGGTGGAGATTGCGCCCATGACCAGGCACCGCCTGACGGCGGTGACGGACGTGGACGTGATGGAGGTCTCTACGCCAGAACTGGACGATGTGGTCCGGCTGGAGGATATTTACGGTCGGCAGGGAACTTCTGCGCCGTAGTGAGAAAAAGAAGCCGCGGGGTTAACCAGCGGCTTCTTTCCCTACAGTCTGCTTAATGCGCTGGGCAATCGTCAGGAAGATGCCGGCCGCCTGGGAGTCCTGGTCGGTGGACGTCGTGGGCCGGCCTTTGTCGCTTCCCTCGCGGACGGTTGCTTCCAGAGGAATTTGGCCGAGCAGCGGCACGTCGAACAGGTCGGCTAAAGATTGCCCGCCGCCTTCGCCAAACACGTTCATGCGCTCTCCGTGGGGACAAACTACATAGGACATGTTTTCGATGACGCCGATGATTTCCTGGTGCGCTTTCTGCGCCACATCTCCGGCACGGTGCGCCACCTGGGTGGCGACTTCCTGCGGGGTGGTGACCAGCACCAGTTTGGCCTTGCGCACTTTCTGGGCAATGTCCAGGGCAACGTCGCCGGTGCCGGGAGGCAGATCGATGAGCAGGTAGTCGAGAGTGGGCCAGGCCACATCGGAGAAGAATTGCTGCATCATCTTGCCCAGCATGGGTCCGCGCCAGACAATAGCCTGTCCCTCCTCGACAAACATCCCCATCGATACGAGATGCACACCGTGTACGGACCAGGGGATGATTTTTTCCTGTTCGTTCACTTTAGCTTTTTCTTTGGCTCCAAACATGCGGCCTTGGCTGAATCCGTAAATATCCATGTCAATCACGCCGACGCGCGACCCCATACGGGCCAGCGCCACGGCAAGATTGGCGGTCACGGTGGACTTGCCCACTCCGCCCTTGCCGCTGGCTACACCGATGATGACGGTGCTGTCCGCATCCGACATCATGCCTGCAGCTGCGGCCTGACCCGGCAGGGGGCCGATGATTGGCGCTTTTTTGCCGGACGACGGGGGCGGGGGTGGGGTCACGCTGATGCGAGCTCCGCTCTCCGGACGCGCCGGCTCGCCCTGACGGGCTTTCTGGGCGGCCTCAAAAGCTTTTTGGAACGCCGCCCGGCGCTCTTTCTCGTTCATCACCGACAGGGTCACGGCGACATCTTTCACTTCCGGCAAAACTTTTAGGGCCCGGTTGATGTCTTCCGTGATTTTCTCGTGCAGCGGGCACCCGTCGACGGTGAGGGCAATATCCAAGGCGACACGGCCATCCGGCTCAATGGAGACCGTGCGGACCATGTTCAGCGATACGATGCTCTGGTGAAGCTCTGGGTCCTGAACAGTGTCCAGGGCCTGTAAAACACGGGTTTGATCTAGCATATATCCACCTCGCAGACAAATTAGAAGCCGAGCAAGCGGCGGCCTTCATCTGTCAGCATATCAGGAGTCCACGGCGGATTCCAGACAATGTCGACATGGGCTTCTTTGACGCCGTCCAGTGTTTCGACAGCCATTTCGGCCGTCCGCGTGATGGTGTCGTGCATGGGACACCCCGGCGCGGTCAAAGTCATTTCGACGGTCACAGTCCCGTCGTCTTGCACATCCACGCTGTACACCAGCCCCAAGTCCACAACATTGACGCCTATTTCCGGATCGCTGACCTCTTTGAGCACTTCCAATACCTGATCCTTGCTGGGCGCTTCCGCCATAGGAGTCGCCTCCTTTTTATAGAGTGGAGGTATGCTCAATCCTGAGCACATCACTCAGTATTATACCGCGTTTTGCAATTTTGCAACGCCCGGAAAAAGTTTCTTGGAATGGATGCATACCCCAGAATATTTTGGCCACACTACGAATATGTCTGGTAGGTAACCCAAAAATTTATTCACCCTCCCGTACAGGTATCATCATCTTTTTTAGCCTAGACATACGGAGATGGGGGAAGAACGATGACAGGCCAAGAGTCTCACGCAAGTCTGATGCGGTTGATGTGGTGGAGCCTTAGGCTCGGATGGTCGAAAAACAAGCAAGGCCGGAGGCGCGCTAGGCGGCGCATTT
>DAHWJO010000251.1:0-3245 GCA_027344105.1 Sulfobacillus sp. | reverse complement strand
GGGACGAATGGCGCTCCCACTGGCGCCCGGGTTCTCAGATCCTCGGATAGTTGTGTGAACGGCCCACAGACGATCAGATAGGCTGGTGAATCAGACAGAACGGTGTTCTGTCTGATTCAACGCAAGGAGGACTCTAACTCGTTAACCCTTATGGGGCTTCAGTTTTTTGGCCTAAATCCGTAGCATCCGTCAGAATTATTACGAGACGCAAAATTACAATCCATCATAACCATCTTCGTGCAGACCATAAAAATGGAGGCCCTATGCGATGAACACCGTCGAACCGATCCGCTCGAAGGACCAGATCACCGCAATTAAGAAAATCCTGGCCTCGCAGAATCTCCGGGACGCGGCACGTGCCGTGGGCGTCACCGATCCGGTGGGGACACACACGCTCCGTAAAACGTTTGGGTATCACGCCTATCAAACGGGGGTAGACCTCTCGGTCATCCAGCAACTGCTCAACCATAGCAGTCCCGGCACGACCCTGGCGTATATTGGCATTCGACGGGAAGATTGGGACGCGGTGTACTTGGGACTGAATTTGTAAGATAGCATCTTTCCGCCCTCCAACCAATACAATAATGATGCTGTATTGCGGTGCTCGCTAGAACTTCAACTTGAATTTTCCTTTAAATCTCGTTTAGTACCAACGAACCCTCATCCACATTTCGTACAGAGCAAAGCATTATGCTCAATTACTTGCCGAGTCTATCTTCACATGTTGCGGCCTAGTATTGCCACCCGACTCGACCAAGCAGAAGTGAATCTCATGGTGATTGAGAAACTGAATACTGGCTAGCCACCCTGTCTGACCTCACCTTGCGGCGGACGGTGACATGATCTTCGCGGCTTTCAATGGGCGGGTCGGCCATCCCGTTGCGCAATTCGCTACATGGCCGGACTTACCCCGGATGGAGACACTACGTTACAGGCTGCACATTATGATCGTCGTCATCAAAGCTTGAATCCAGGTGCGGGAGACCCTGGCAACCTGGAATTCCGGAACGTGACTACCCTCGCGGCGGGTAAAGAGGAAACTGGAGTGCCATCCCCTTGGCTATCCTCTCAAAAACCGATCGCATTCTAGCTGCGATCTTGTGCTCGTTTGCTGGCGGGTATCCGCTGACGGCAACCGTACTCCTTCATCTATTAGGATGTCTCAGCTTTTTCACTGGCTAAGAAACAGACAGGCGAGATCCGTTCTGGTATCCTACGATTGTATGGACGTTCTTTCAGTATTCAGCGAAACCTATGTCACAATTCCCTCTATTTATATTATAGACCTGAAAGGTGTTGTATGCCTCATGACATTGATCACAGCTCGGAGCGCTTGGCTGACTGGATTACTGCTCGCTAGTACCAGTGTAGGCTTCCTGCCGGGCGCAGCCAATGCCGCTGCACTTCCTGGGCCCCTCTACAAATTGGCGTCCGCGCCCACCGTCTATGTGGAACATGGCGGATCCCTCCACGCCATTGCGTCCCCGGCGATGCTCTATGACCTGGGCTACACCTGGAGTGATCTCACCACCGTCACTATCCTGCCGGCCCCCGTCGGACGTCCCGTTGATCTCGTAAAACTCGCTAACACTCCCAAGGTATACCTCTACCAAAATGGCCAAATGCACTGGGTTGAAAGCGGTAAAGTCTTTGACCAAAACGGATTCCAATGGGCCAATGTTTATGCCGTTAGCAAACTGCCCTCTCCTTTAGGCGCACCGCTGACGGGCATCGCAGCCCCGTCCCTCACGGTCCCACCCGCAGCTTCCTATGTGTCGCTGTCGTCTTTCCCCTACATTCCCGCCGGCGGCACCAAGACCCTTGCGATTGATGCGTTAACCACGACAGGCGCTATCGATACCACCTATAATGGCACGCTCACCGTATTGAATCCCACCGACGACCTCACCTTCAAGAACACCGCCGGCACCTACGTACCGGGACCTGTATCCATATCATTCACGAATGGTGTGGGCCTCCTTAACATAAAGGCTGGACCGACCACCGGCGACGCGGCGCTCGAGTGGAATAACTCCGGCATACCGGGCCTCACCATTCTTCCCAACAACACCAGCCAGATTGGGTGGCGTGTCTTTACAACCCATGGTTTGCCGGTATCCTCAATTCATCCGATCACCGGCCCCACCAAAGTGCTCATAGAACCGGTGGATGCGGCAGGCGCCATTGTCCCAGCCACGCTCGCGGACAACGTGGCGCTCGATCTCAGCAGCCAGGCTCCTTATTATCAAGACGATCTGAGCAATGCCTTGGTAGGAGGCACTCCGTCCTTCACCGATGTCTATGCCGCATCGACCGCAGTGCCATATACGTTCACGGGAGACGAATTCGGCGGAGGCTATATCGGCGTTAGTCCTGCGTACCCGGCCACGATAGGGACAGCACCTGATAGCGCCGTCAATGCTAAGGTGACGGCGGTAATCGGACCATCGTCCACTACGGCGCCGGTGGTTTCCAATCCCGTATCCAACAACTTTGGTGAAATCCAAACCCAGTTAGTCACGGGAATCCAGCCGGACCAGACGTATAGCATTCAATTGCAGCTCGAAACCGATAATAACCAACCGATCCTCGGACTATTCCAACTGTTGGGGCAACAAGCCTACCCCACCAGCGCGTCTGGTGGGCAAATGGTCACGTTCAGTATCAGCACCGGCGGGCGGGCCACACCATCTAGGCTCACATACGGGCATCTCGGTGCAAATCATGTTTATCTGACGTACCACAGCGGGTCAGCGAACAACGTTCCCGATGCGTTATCCCTTTTCGGTACGCAAAATGAACAACTAGCAGGCAACATGGTCGATATCCCTATCGTGCAGCTGATCACCAACGCCTTTTAGTTCCACCTCACATTTGTTCCGTGCGAGCGATGGCGCGCACGGAACAGTTTTGCTTAAAAACCCGTGCTGGCATCGCAAAGTGATGTTCTCAGTGAGTGTCGATTCCCACGTTATTGTGCCGTTAGAGGCCCTTCTTTTCTCATGTTGTCGTGCCGCCCCGGGGCGGCAATTTTTTTTGCGGGGAATTCGACCGCCTCGCTTGTCTTTCGCGCGCCGTTGTGCTGTGGTAGTAAGCAACGACGGCGACCACGGAAGGAGATGATAAGAAAACAGGCGGTACATGTCCTGACCAGACCCCGCCTGTTTTCTGTCGCGCATGGGTCTCCGATGTGAAAAATCCAACCTCGGTCGATTCCACTCCATCCGCTTTGGCGACTCCGGTAA
>DAHWJO010000250.1:0-3276 GCA_027344105.1 Sulfobacillus sp. | reverse complement strand
AATAGCGTTAGGGGCATTCACCAGGCCGCTGGCTGTATTGTTAGCTGTTTATACCCTAGGAACAGCGTTGATAGGCCATCATTACTGGACCATGACAGGCATGGACCGTTTTGAGGCTGAAATCAATTTTTACAAAAATATAAGCATTATAGGCGGATGCTTTCTATTGTACGTCACCGGGGCAGGAAAGTACTCATTAGATGCTAAATTTGGGTTGTATTAGAGAGCTTTTATCTGAAATATAGGAGATTACCAAATGCCTGAAGCACAAGTTGCAGATCTTGTTATAGTCCTTATCGCCGGACCTGAGAATCCCAAGCGATTGCCATCGGCTTTTTTCCTTGCCGCTACAGCAGCGGCCGCGGAGCAGAATGTGATTATGTACTTCACCGGCCCGGCTACAGAGTTGCTGGGCAAGGGCAAAGCTGAGTCCATCTTTCCGATGCCAGGCGGGAAGAGCGTAGCGGATTTCATGAAGTTGGCTGAAGATAACGGTGTGCGCATTATCGGCTGCTTGCAATCTCTGGAGCTCAATGGCATGACGGCCGATGATCTGAGCAAGCCCATTCCGCTTCTCACCCCCAGTGCAGCGTTACCTTCTTTAGTCGCGGCTGGCCGCGTTCTTACTTGGTGAACCGAAGCGCCCAATTTTTAGGTGATAGGCCTTTTTGTATATAGGCTAAAGATAGTCGGGTCCCGGCGTGCTGCTGCCGGGATCGCGGGCTGCAATCCGCGCCATATCCCGAATCCTGCTTATTCATTGACGCACGAGCGCATAAACACCGGAAGTATGCTTTCAGCCAATGAATTCCAGATGCACCTCAATGGACTGCCGAGCTAGGGAACCTCTGAACTGGTGTAAAAATCGTCGTGATTTGGAGCGAGTTTGTCTCGCAAGATCGATTTGGCGACGAAAATTCTCATTTTCCCTCCCCAGAGACGCCAAAGAGCGCATTGTGACCACTGAAATCGCCCGATTTCCGTCTTTGTGACGGATTACGCCCGTAACCAACAGAGCTCCCTCCGAACCAGATAGAGGTTCACCAGGGCAAACAAGGTGGTCAGTTGCGCACCGTTTTTGGTCAGGCCCCGATAGCGGGTCTTGCGGTAGCCAAACTGACACTTCAGTACGCGGAAGGCATGTTCACCACGCGCACGGATGCTTGCCACACGGCGGTTGAAACGCTTGAGTGCCTGTAGCCCCGTCTTCTGGCCGGGATGGCGACGTCGGGCCACGGCATCCTGAATCCCCTGCTTGTGCAAAAATTCATGGACCTGCGGGTAGTCGTAGCCACGATCGGCGAGCACCGTCTTCTCGTCTCCGGTAAGCAGCTCTTCCAGCACCCGATGGTCCGGAACATGGGCCGCGGTGACCTCGACGGCCTGAACCAGGCCTTGCGCGTCCGTCGCGACATGGGCCTTCATGCCGAAATACCATTGGTTCCCCTTCTTGGTTTGATGCATTTCGGGGTCCCGTTTGCGGTCTCGATTTTTGGTTGAGCTGGGGGCGTGAATCAGGGTGGCATCCACCATCTTGCCTTCCTGAAGAATCAAGTGAGAGGCTTCCAGCAGCTCCTGCACCTGGGCAAATATCTGTTGCGCCAAGCCGTGCTGCTCCAGCAGGCGACGAAAGCGCAGGATCGTGGACTCGTCGGGGATCAGGTCGCGGCCCAAGTCGATACCGGCAAAGGCCCGTAGCAAGGGGATTTCATACAGGGCCTCTTCCATCCCCGGGTCCGAATAGGCATACCATTGCTGCAGGAAGTGAATGCGCAGCATTTGCTCAATCGGCATGGGCTTGCGACCACCACGCGGTCCAGCCTTGGGGTAGTAGGGAGCGATGCGCTCGATCAACTGCTGCCAAGGAACCACCTGGTCCATCTCCCGAAGGAAACGCTCCCGCTTGGTCTCCTTGTGTCGGCGCGACAGCCCTACTGTCTCTGCAAACGTCATCTGACCCGCCATGATCGCCTCCTGCCTTGTGCGTACTGCCTCATTCTATCAGCTCAGGCTGTGCAGAGCTTCCCTAGGCCTTCGGCGGATTCCAAGCGGTTGCTCTCCATGTTCTGCAGCGCCAGAAGGTATTCCAGGCGCTGTACCAAAGCTTGAAGGACGACGATCTCACATCGATCGGCGGTACCCACGGTGCGGGACGATGCATCCGGCAGTAGCGGGCAATGAGACGGGCATCGGCTTTATCTGTTTTGGCCCGGGCCAGCTCTGTCTTGCCGAAGGCATGGATCTGGGCATGGTTGACCACACTGATCAAGAGCTGCTGTTGCGCCAGAAAACGCGCTAGGCCGCGCCCATAGGCGCCGGTAGCCTCCAGGCATATATGGGCCTCTAGCAGCCTGTCGGATTATTCGCGCAACTCACTGATTTTTATGAGCCGTTAATTTTCTGAAAAATTGCGAAATTACAAATTAATCAATGTGGTACAATTTTGTAAATTCTTAACTCCGACAGGCTGCTAGAGCCCCGTGCTGGTTCAGCCAATCGACGAAGTGCTGGTAACCTGCGTATTCCACGCCATTCGGCCACTCAATCCATCGGCATCCGGCCACTGATTCCACGATGATCCGGCCACTCTGTCCACGGCCATTCGGCCGGGGCGGGCGGAGCGTAGCGACGTGGGTAAAAGGACGTTACGCCGACTGGGCCGATGGGGTCAACCGCTGTTTCTTCCGCATGGATTCTCCGTCGATAGTCAGCCTGTAGGCGTTGTGGATCAGGCGATCCAGAATGGCGTCCGCCAAGGTGGGATCGCCAATGCTGTCATGCCAGTGCTCGACGGGTAATTGACTGGTGACTAGGGTGGAACCGGTTTGGTAACGGTCATCCAGGATCTCCAGGAGGTCATGTCGGCTCCGATCAGTCAGGGTTTCCAGCCCCCAGTCGTCCAGCACGAGCACATCGATCTTGACCAGGCGCTGGAGGAGCTTGGGATAGCGGCCGTCCGCATGGGCAATTTCAAGGTCGGCGAGCAGCCTGGGCAGGCGCTGGTAGAGCACATGATAGCCGTCCCGACAGGCCTGATGGCCCAGGGCACAGGCGATGTAGGTCTTGCCTACACCGGTGGGTCCCAGAACGAGCACATTGCGATGTTGGCGGATCCACTCATCGCTGGCCAGGCTCTGCAGGAGGCTGCGGTCGAAGCGCCGGGATCCCTGCCAGTCCAGATCTTCCAGTGTGGCGGGCTGTTTCAGCCGGGCCGCGCGCAGACGCGATTGCAGGCGTTTTTGATCGCGCAGGCTCCATTCCGCGTCGAGGAGGATC
>DAHWJO010000024.1:0-27948 GCA_027344105.1 Sulfobacillus sp. | reverse complement strand
CACCGCTGGCCGCGAGGACTGACGCGTTCGAAAATTATACACACCCCCGGGTGCAGAGCTTAAATGTAGTTCTGTTCAGCGAAGGTCTGATGCTATAATAAGGCGCATTAACCCGGAGCAAGGGTTTCCGAATGGCGGCATGCCTTGGCTTAACGGTCATGGACAAAGGACTGCTGAGTTTGGCGCATTCCACACGACCCGAGGGGAATTCTCAACCACTAAGCTTAGGCCGCCCATGGTGACAGCACTTAAACGGCACTGTTAGCCACATGGCCTGCATGTGAGGAGGGGCAGGTTCACACGTCCGGCCAGAAGGGAGCGTGGGCATGCGCACCGCAATACGGCGCACACTGGGGATCTTGTGGATTGCTGATGCTGTGCTCCAGGTGCAGCCTTTGATGTTTACCATGGACATGGTGACCAATGTCATGAAGCCTTTGCTGACCCACCAGCCGTTGTGGCTGCTAACGCTATTGACCCAAGCCGTCAATCTTTTCTCTGCGCACCTGCTTCTGGGGAATGTTCTTGTGGCGGCCATTCAAATGCTGGTGGGCCTGTTGCTGCTGTTTCAGCCCACGGCCCGGGCGGGCCTGATCATCTCCATAATCTGGGGCATGGGGATTTGGATCCTGGGCGAGGGGATGGGCGGGCTGCTTACCGGCCAGGCCTCTTTGTTCACTGGAGCCCCCGGCTCCGCTTTGCTTTATGTCTTGTGGGCAATGTTTTTGCTCCACCCATGGTCGCAGGTCAGGGATAAGGCGCGGCGCTTGCTAGAGTGGGGTCTGGCAACGCTTTTCGCTGCCGGCGCGGTGATGCAGTCCCTGCCCGGGTGGTGGACACAGCCTGTGCTGTTCTCGCAAATTGACAGCAACCTCACTGCCACGACTGTGCCGCAGCCTCACTGGGTTCAGGTGCCCATTTTGTGGATTATGGCAGCGGTGCAGCAGCATCCGGTCCAGTCGAATGGAGTGATTATCGTAATCTGTGCGCTTCTCGGCGTTGCTTGGGCCATGCGCTGGCCTGCCCGAACTCTCCTAGCGACCGCAAGCCTGATATGGCTCCTGGCAATTTGGTGGGTGGGGGAAGGATTTGGAATGCTTTTTGTCGGGATGGCGACGGATCCCAACACGGCCCCCTTAATTGCCTTGGGGGTCCTCGCGATTTTCATGCCGTCTTCACGGCGGACCGGACAGCTGGGGCCGGGAATACTCCCGAACAGTACTCCCGGCCCCAATTCCACAAAGTCCCCCCCTCGCTGATCTTGCGCTGTGTCGGTCTAATGCCCAAACAAAGCCAAAAGGACCAGTCCGAAAAACACTGCCATGCCTGCGCAGTCAATCCCGGGCACGGGATTGGACAGTTCGCGCTGATATTCCTCAAGCACACGGAGCCATGCTCTTTGTCCCACCTCTTCATCCCCCTTGGAAGTCACGCTCTTCCTTCATTGTCCTGTGGCGAGCCGCTTCACGCGCTGGCCCCAAGGTGTATGCGGAACTAGGTCTTCAGTCCTGGCGTGGGGCGAGTCGGGTGCGAGCGCATTGCGGGGAAAAACGGCATGCCAAACCGCCCCTCAGCGGTAGCTTGGCGGGGGTTCCAAAAGGACAGATGCCTCGCAGCCATGATGCCCGTTTGGCGGGTTGTGGCATTTAGCGGATGCGCCGTAACACTTCACCGTTCAGGGCGGAGATATAAGGCGCTCGCCGTCAGGCGAAAGTTTTTCTCTGCATGCTGTGCCGTGATCGCTTGGTGATATCGTGACTATGTGCTCGCTCTTTGGCAATGGGACACGTTGGCGGATGTCTGGGAGATGTAAAATGTCCCGCATCGTCCAGACCCGACGTTAACCGGCCAAGTAACCGGAGACCTTCGGGCGACCGAATACGGGGCGTTGGGCTCACCTCTGTGCGGGTAAAGCTGACGTCAGTCGGTTCCTCACAACATCCCCTGCCTTCAGGGAGGGGAGTGTCAAACCGGCAGCAGTTCCACCCTCACCAGATGCCATAGAACAGCAGTGGGACCAGTGAAGTGGCCCGCGTGCTGCCACAGCGTTACAGTCTGGAGTGAAGGGGGGCGCGGTGATTTGCGGTGCGCCGAAGAGGTCCCTACGAGGGGCAATTGTGGACCTTTTTGCATGGCTGAGGCGGGAATACTCTGTGTGACAGAGAATTAAGCCGCCCCGTGCCATGACAGGCGGACGTGCTCAACGCTTCACGCCTCCGTAAAAAGGCCAGTCCCTTCTAGAAGGGGCACAGCACTGAACGCCGCCGGCCCGTCAGTCGCGGCCTGCGGACAACATCATCCGGGTTCGTTCCAGCGCCTGTTCAATTTGTCCGATCGACGTCGCATAGGAGCAGCGCACAAATCCTTCACCCTGATCCCCAAACACATTGCCAGGAACCACCGCGACGCGGCCGTGCACCAAGAGCTCTTCTGCAAATTGCTCGGAGCTGAGGCCTGTGGAGCGTATGTCTGGAAAAGCGTAAAAGGCTCCCTGGGGCAGCGCGCAAGACAAGCCTAGTTCATTCAGGCCACGGGTAATCAGATGGCGGCGCGCATCGTATTCTGCAACCATAGCCAGAACCGCGGGGCCGCCATGGGCAAGCGCTTCAATTCCTGCGACCTGCGCGGCCGCCGGTGCACACAAAATAGTATATTGATGCACGGTGAGCATGGCATGCAGGATGAAATCCGGAGCTGCCGCATAACCTAAGCGCCACCCCGTCATCGCGTAAGCCTTGGAAAGTCCGCCAATAAGTACCGTGCGCTCCTGCATCCCGGGGAGGGAAGGCAAGGAAACATGGGACTGGCCGTAGGTCAGTTCCGCATAGATTTCATCGACAACCACGAAGATGTCCGCATCACGCACCGCTTGCGCGATCGACTCCAGTTGGGCGCGGTTCAGCACGGACCCCGTAGGATTGTTGGGATTGCAGAGAATGAGAGCTTTGGTGCGGGGCGTAATCCGTGCCCGCACATCCTTGGCGTCTAGCCTGAAACCATTCTCCGGGCGGAGCGGCACGGATACCGGTGTAGCGCCAGACAGGTGCACTAACGGTCGGTAAGACACGTAGGCGGGCTCCGCTATCAGCACCTCGTCGCCTGGTCCCGCCAGCACGCGGATTGCGAGGTCAATAGCTTCGCTTCCGCCAACAGTGACCAAAATTTCTGTTTCCGGATGATAAACCGTCCCATATCCATCGAGATAACGGGCAATAGCCTGACGCAATTCGAAAATCCCGGCGTTGGCGGTATAGGAGGTGACACCGCGTTCCAACGCGTGAAGACCCGACTCGCGAATATGCCAGGGCGTCACAAAGTCAGGTTCGCCGACGCCCAGGGAAATCACGTCTTTCATGGTGCTCGCCATGTCAAAGAATCGGCGAATGCCAGATGGCGGAAGCGAACGGGCCAGCGGCGCCAAGCGGTTTCTCAGAGCATTCACGGGCTAATCACCAACCGCTGCTCGCCACCGTCGTCGTCCAATACGACGCCGTCGACCTTGTACGTTTTGAGAACAAAATGCGTGGTGGTGGATTGGACATGCTCAATGGTCGCAAGCCGTTCCGAGACAAACCGAGCCACTTCCTGGATGCGCTGTCCCTCCACAATCACTTGGAGATCGTAGCTGCCAGAGACCAGAGTGACGTCTTTGACCTCGGGATACTGGTAAATCCGCCGTGCGACGGCGTCAAAACCGACTTCCCGCTGCGGAGCGACTTTGACCTCGATAATTCCGCGCACCCGGTCTCTCTCTATCCTGTCCCAGTTAATTACGGCGCAGTATCCGCGGATAATGCCAGACGCTTCAAGTTCGGCAATGGTTGCCTCGACATCAGCGGAGTCGACATCCATCATGGCGGCCAAGGTCGTAATGGAAAGTTTGGCGTCGTCATGGAGCCGGACCAACAGTTCATGGCGCTGTGTAGGTGACATTTTGTGACCCCCCCAATGGTATGCACGTTCTTTATTCTATTGGACGGCGCCGTGCGCTTGGTGTCAAGAGAACCGGCGGAGATTTTGGGACGCGCCACGCATGACGGGGGGCCTCGATGACAAAAATGGTAAGCAAGGAAGATTGCAGGGCACGCCCAGTCGCCAAAAAAGTCGAATAAGAAGATCTACGACAATTTTTGGTATACACTTCGGGGTAGGCGCGGCAACTGGGAGGCCATAAAGTGGACGAATGGTGGAAACGGGTTTACTGGGCGCCCGCGACATTTCTGGGCAGGCTGCTGTACGGGTTCGCCGCAGCGGCCGTCTTGTTCGCGGCGGCCCTGTATATAGGCAGCCACAGGCCGTGGGCGGCGCTTTCCCTCATTGGTACGTCGATTGTGCTGGAAGCTCAGCCAGCGGCGGTCGCCAGTGTGGCTCTGGGATTTCACCCGCTCACCGGAGCGGTAATCAGCATCCTAGCCAACCTGATTCCGATCCCAGTGCTGATGCTGAGCTTTCATCAAATTGTCAGCCACTGGCATTGGGCTAAAGCCAAGGTGCAGCGGGTGCAAAAATGGTCAGACAAGTACGGGCGGTATGGGGTTGGGATTCTGGCACCTCTGTCTCCCTTTCTAGGTGCATATGTCTGTATTGCCATAGGGTTCGGTACGGGTTGGAAACCGCTGAGGACATTGCTTTCGACTTTGGTGGGAATGGTGTTGTCAGTATTTCTCATAACCTATGCGGGCCACTGGATTGCACAGGTGTTTTCTTTATGACCGCGAACTGCCAGATAAGAATTATCAAGACGGGAAAAGGAGAGGGACCACAAAATTGCGGGCAACCGGAGTGTTATCGCCCGAATATAAGAGGCGGACGCCTCGTGAGCGTCCGCCCGGTCCTGCCGGCGGCACTTAGCCGGGGACGAGCTTGTCGCTGATGTGGCCGTGACCCACCTGGGCTGCGGAAAAGAGCGCCGCTAGCGTGGCGGCAATATCTCCCAGGGTAGACCTGGGATGGCCGATGCCTGGAATCAGAGATGGGCCGTAGCAGAGCCACGGCAGAGTCTCCCGGGTATGGTCGGTTCCCGGGTAGGTGGGGTCGCAGCCATGATCCGCCGTGATCCACAATTGGTCGCCGGGACCGAGCAGGTTCCACAGGTGGGGGAGAAAGTCGTCAAGCTCGCGCAGGGCCCGCGCATATCCCACGGGGTCGCGGCGGTGGCCATAGAGCGAGTCGAATTCCACCAGATTGGTAAAGATAAACCCGGGCTTTCCTGACGGCCACTGTTCCAGAGCCTGCGCAGTCTTTTCCAGTCCATCCTGGTTGCTCACTGTAGCCGTCTTCACGTCGAACCCCTGCCCTGAAAAAATGTCGCCAATCTTTCCGACCGCTACGGTCCGGACACCCGCTTGCTGCAGTGCGTCGACCTCTGTAGCAGACGGAGGTTTGACACTGAAATCGTGCCGGTGCGCAGTGCGCGTGAAGTGGCCGGGGGTACCCACAAACGGCCGGGCAATGATCCGGCCCACAAGCCACGGTCCCTGCATGATATCACGCGCGCTCTGGCTCCATGCATACAGTTGAGGCAGCGGCACAATGTCTTCATGGGCCGCTATCTGCAGCACACTGTCAGCGGACGTATACACAATGGGCCACCCCGTCTGCATGTGGCGCTCGCCGAGGCGCGCCATGATCTCTGTTCCCGACGCTACTTCGTTTCCCAAAAGGGGACGGCCAAATGCCTCCGTCAGGCGGGCGACAATATCGGCATCAAATCCATTGGGAAAAGTTCGGAAGGGCACCGTCACCGTAATGCCCATCATTTCCCAGTGGCCAGCCAGAGTATCCTTGCCAGCCGCCTGCGAATGCACCGGGTACGCCACTCCCTTTAACGGCACCGCTGGTGTGCCGGGCAGATCCACTAAAGAGGACAGACCCATCGCTGCTAAATTCGGCAGGGCCAGGCCCGGCACGGCCCTGGCGGTATGCCCAATGGTATTGGCGCCCAGGTCCCCGAATGCTGCGCTGTCCGGCGCAGGGCCGATCCCTCCAGAGTCAATCACTAATAAGATAATGCGCATCGGTGTGAGTTGGTAGAGCCCAAACGCTCCACCTGCTCCTTTCTAAAAAATTTTATGGATATCCCGCTTAGGCGCCTGCAATGCGGTCCAGCACCAAGTCCGGCACTGCGACAGATTGCGGGCTCCAGGAGATGGCGGCGCGCACCCCCTGGGCCGCCTCCTCCGCGTCTCCCTCGCTGCGTGCATAGATGATGGCCAGGGTCTCTCCCTGCGCGAACTGGCGGCCAATTTTGGCGAAGCACTGCAAGCCCACGCCAAAGTCCACGCGGTCTCCCAGTTCATGGCGCCCCGCCCCTAATTCCAAAGCCACCTCGCCGAGAGACTGGGTCTGGATGGCAGCCACCCATCCTTGCCTGTCGGCATGCACTTCCCGGACGATCGGGGCCAAGGGAAGGTCGTGCTCAACACTGGCAGGCTGTCCTCCCTGAGCCGCAATCCAGCGGACAAACACATCCCAAGCTTTTCCGCTGGTCAGTGCGTCCCGGGCAGTCCCGTAAGCCGTGTCCGGGTTCGTGCCATGCACTGACTGCTCCAGCGCAGCCGCCAAGGCCAACACCAGCGTACGCAGGTCCTCCGGCCCCCCGCCCTTCAGGCACGCCACCGCTTCATTGACTTCCACGGCGTTGCCTATGGCCCACCCGAGCGGTTCGTTCATGGTGGTAAGGAGCGCTGTCACGTGGCGCTGGTGGAACTCGCCGATTTTCACCATAAGCTGGGCCAGTTCGCGGGCACGCTCAAGTGTGGTCATAAACGCGCCGTTGCCGACTTTCACATCAAGCACCATATGGCGCGTGCCGCTGGCGAGCTTCTTAGACATAATCGACGAGGCGATAAGCGGAATGGAGTCGACCGTAGCCGTTACATCGCGCAGGGCATACAGCCGCTTGTCGGCCGGGGCCAGAGTCGAGGACTGCGCCACGACAGCGACGCCGATATCCCTCACCTGTGCCCGAATGGCCTCCGGCGAAAGGTCGACCGTAAATCCGGGAATACTCTCCAGCTTGTCCAGAGTTCCCCCGGTGTGGCCCAAACCCCGTCCCGACATTTTGGCCATGGGAAGACCCAGACTGGCGACTAACGGCGCCAGCACCAGGGTCGTCTTGTCGCCCACTCCTCCGGTGGAATGTTTGTCCACCAAGCCCAACGGTTCTTGCGGGGGGCCGCCGGAGTCGGCCATCGCCCCCGTCAGCTCAAAAGTTTCGGTATCCGTCAGGCCGCGGCAGTATGCCGCCATCAGCCAGGCGGACAACTGGTAATCAGGCCAGGCGCCGCTCACTACGCCGTCAACTAGCTGGCGGATTTCGGATGCGGACAAGGCTTGGCGGTCACGCGTCTTCTGGATGATTGTCGGCATTATATCGTGGTCCATCATTGCCATCTCCTCTCGCTTAAGCCAGGGCTTCCAGAATGGCCTGCGTCTGGCTTGCGCCAATGCGGTCGGCCCCCGCCTCAATCATCGCCAGCGCCTCCTGGGCGGTGTGAATTCCTCCGGCCGCCTTCACACCCGTATTGCGCCCCACAACCTGGCGCATCAAGCGCACATCTTCCACTGTCGCTCCCGACGGTCCAAACCCGGTGGATGTTTTCACAAAGTCGGATCCTGCCGCAACCGCCAGCAGGCAGCCCAAAATGATCTCGTCTCGCGTCAGCAGGGCATTTTCCATAATGACCTTCAGGCGGACAGGCTGGGGGACCGCGGCGCGCACGGCGAGAATGTCGTCGAGAACGTTGCGCCACTGCTGACTTTTCAGCAGCCCGATGCTGATTACCATGTCGATCTCGCTCGCCCCTGCCGCTGCCGCCCATGCGGCTTCGTAGGCTTTCGCTGCAGAAGACGTGGCGCCTAACGGAAAGCCCGCCACTGCGGCAATATCCATGGATGTTTCCCCCAGAGTTTTGCGGGCGAGCGGGACGTACACGGGGTTAATGCAGACAGCGCCAGTTTTCCACGCCACCGCCTGTTCGCACAACGTCACCACCTGCTCCGGCACGGCGTCTGCGCTCAACAGGGTGTGGTCAATGAATTCCGCCAGATCTTTGCGGGACTGGACGGCTGGGGGAACCCAGGGAAGACGGTCAATGGCGGCTATCCGCGACACTTCAGGGACGGTTAAAATGGGTTCAATTGTTGCGATCCAGGGACTCCAGTCTGGTGTCGTCATCATGATTCAGCTCCTTAGAGGTTTTAGACAGCTGTTTCCTGCTCTTTGACAGGTTCCGACTGGTGGGGCGCACGCACCCGCCACAAGGCATAAATCACGGCGGAAACCAACCCGCCGACAACGGGCAGGGGAAGCACCGTGGCAAATGCTCCGGGCGCCAGATCTGCGCCCCACAGACAAAAGGCCAGGCCCGCGGCGAAGGCAATAATGCTCGCCCAGTTTACCCAATCCCGGGGCGTTTCGGGGCGGGCGAAGAACGCATCGGCCGGAGTTTTCCGCCGTTGCACCCACAGCCAGTCCACGAGCATGATAAACGTAAAGGGCACAATGACGTCGCCGATGGCATCGAGGAAGCCACTGACGTGGTTCAAGATGCCAAGTACCGCCAGGATAGTGCTCAGCACTCCCAAAATAATTGTCGCCACGGGCTGCTCCCAGCGCGTCGATTTGCGCAAGGTATTCAGCGCAACCAGCAGGTCAACGGTGGACGGGTACAAGTTCATGGCATTGGTATGAATGATGGCCAGGGCCACCCCAAGCGCCGCCGCCAGACCCCAGACAGGGATGTGGGGGCCCAAGAGCGCCACATTCCAGTTTCCGGTGGCTTGCTGGGCATCCATGCCCACAATGCCCATCAGGAGCACTGCCAGCATAATGCCGACGGAAGGCGCGAGGAAGTACCGGGCATTGCCGGACTGACCGGTTTTCGGCACGCAAAAACGAGAGACAGTGGAGAGTTTGTATGTCCAGGCAAGGATCGAGAAGCTTACCACCGTGGTAATCGCGGTGCCCCACTGCATAGGGACGGTTGCGTGCGGAGCGATGGTGTGAAAGTGGGTGAACAGGTACCATGTCAGGGCGCCGTAGCAAACCAAAAGGAGGATGGACGTGTAACGGTAAAAGTACTCCAACCACTTCATGCCAAACAGCACCAGGATAACCTGTGCTGCGCCAATAACCCAAAACCACAACGAGCCCGTCGCATGAAATATGGCATTGAGCACTTCCCCCGCCACTGCGGTGTTGAGCCCAAACCACCCCATATTGACAAAGGTAAACAGCACCGCGAATAAAAATGCCCCGACGCGTCCATAGGTTTTGCGGGCCACAATCAGCCCGGTTAGGGGCACTTCCCGCCCCATTTCAGAAAACAGTCCCGCCGGGATGAAGCTGATAAGCCAACTAGCCACAATAGCCAAAATCATATCCGTCATCCCAAAATGGAACAGCAGCAACCCTATCAAAGGGGTCATCGCTGACGCTGACGCCATCAGCCAGACGACCATCAGCTTGCCGGACGTCATGGTCCGTTCTGCCTGGGGCACAGGAAGCACCCCAACCGTCTCAATTTCGTTCAACGTTTTATGGAACAGTCCCGAAGGCTGTTCCTCCGCGCCGGCCGAATGTTTCACGCCTACTCCTCCGTTCGTTTTTGGATGTCTTTGGAGCGTCATGGCCCCTGCCTAGCATATCCAACTGTGCATACTTCATCTACTCCATGAAATTCAGCGCAAAAAGTATTGGGTCACCCACATGCCGCAGAAAATGCCCCCAATTCCCAGGACCCCGGCAAGGGTGGGGGGAGCGGGAACAGGAAGATGCAGGAGAGTGAACGCAGCGCCAATGAGAAGGCCCACGCCAAAAGATAAAAGCACCGTCATCACGGGGCAACACCTGCCTTTCGGTTACGGTCAAAGCTGCGCGTGACGTTGAATCGCCGCCATACTTCTTACTTATCTGATAATAATGAATAGATCGCCTTGGATGATGTCTGACGTCTGCTGTGATTGTACTCTATTTGTTTTGGCAAAAACAAGACCTGCACCTGCATCTATCTTGAAACTCTCCTTGCAGACTAACACGCAGGACGTCTGCGGCATGTTTCCACAGGACCGCCAGGTTCTCCTGAACCGCAGGCGAGAACCTGGCACGCCAGCCAGGCGCACAGAGCCTTCCCGTAAAGTGACAGGAACCGGGGGAAAGATCCGGTTCCTGAGTGCGGAGCATGACAGACCGGCTACCTCACGACAATGTCTACGGGAGCAGAGGTCGCATCCATGTGGTCGGGATCAGACGCTCTGACGGTGTAAGTGCCAGGCGCGACGCTAGACCCCGCCGTCACGTTGACCGTGCCCACAGCACGCGTGGGCGCACCCAAAAAAGTATATGTGCCGTCGAGCATCGCCTCGATGCCGCCGCCAAATCCGGAAATGGTGAATCCGGATGCGGGTTGCCCGTTGGCGCCAGCTATTGTAAAGGTTGAGTCGAGATTGTCGAGCGACCTGCCGGGAGCCATAGCCCCCGTGCTATATTCCTGGGATAGGGTTAAGACAGCAGAGCCGCCGGGATTTATCGCAGCGCTTGCTGGAGTGAGCACGAAATCCACTCTGGGCGATACCTTTATGGACAGCGGCTGGCTGAATACCTCATAAGCGGCGCTTTCCGGGGCGTTGGCGTCCTTAGCGTAAGCCACCACAGCATACGTGCCGGCCTGGGCGGGAGCAACCGTGGGGGGCAGAATATCCATCATATTGTCCGTGGAATAGTTGCCGCTGGCCGTCCACTGGCCATTCGGCCCCTGCCACCAGAACTGGTAAACGGGATGGAGCAAATTCTTAGCCGCGGCCTGCACGGTCATGGAATTCGCCGTCATGCCGGACATCGCGCCCATCACAGCGAGGCTGACGGAGCTGCCCACGTTAATGATGTGGCTGGCGGACGCCGCGTCATGCCAGGCGCGCGCTTTCAGTGCGGCCGGTGTCAACGAGTAAGCGACCACCTGGTAGCTCCCGGCCGCGACGTCTCTCATAGCGTACACGTTATCGGGAGAATAATTCTGCACCATCCTCCACCCGGCAGCCGAGTCAGCCCAGTACTGGTAAGGCAAGCCCGTTGGCGCTGTTGGGTTCTCGACCGTATACACGACAGGTTCCCCGGCCGCGACATTCCCGCCTTGGCCCACAATTTCTAGGGATGGCGGCACAGACGCCGGGGTGTCCAGGATGTTTCCGGAGATGTGGCTGGCGGGGGTGCCGGTTACATAGATGCCAAGTGTCTCATCGCAGACATGATTGCCCGTGATAGTGTTGTCCGTCACGGGAGTGACGACCCCAGCCCCGACCATCCCGGTGGTCTGAAAAGCTCCAACTTCGCCCTCGGCTCCATTGCCCGCCACCGTGTTGTCTGTCGCGGCGTTCTTCATCAGCATGTCACCGGGGGCATTGCTGTGGAGAACGATTCCCGCGATGAAGTTGTCGGAAACCACGTTGTGCGACACCACGATCCCGGCCACATCGTGGCTGACAGTTTTGCCGGACACCAACTCTGCCGACAATCACGGCCATAAACGAGTGGCCCTAGTGGACTCCCGTCTTCCGTTTCCAGCAATACCGAGGCTTTGGCGGGATAAGAAAATATTCCTGTCAACGATAATTTTCACGTGAAGTTTGGCCCTCAGACCACTTGCGGGAGTGTTATCTTATGGGGCCACTTTTCGTGGAAGAAAGTGAGGCCTCCATATTCATATCTCCATCGCGGGTGCCGAGTGCAACGCGGGAGTCGCCGCACTCGCCCTGCTCTTGGTAAAGATTGCGTCATCGTTGGCCGCCGACAGGTGACGCCCATACTTCTTTTAACTCGAATGCGAGTAGGGCCATACAGGTACGACGGTATGGCCAGAAACGCTGTTGATCACACCGGCCCCAGAAGTGTACCACGCCAAGAGAGCCGTCACCACTCCAAGATATCCACCTAGGTGTGTGAGGAATGCGATTCCTGTGAAGGCACCGATGGTAAGGACCACAAAGGTTACAAACAACACGATAAATACGGCGGTTAAAGCGCCATTTAGGCGAAATGAAGCAATCATCATATAGAAGGTGAAAATAGTCCAAGCCAATAAAAACAGGCCTAATGCAGTTCCTGCTGCCGTTCCGAAGACCAGCACATGCTGAATTTCCAAGTAAACCATGACGGCCAGCGAGATCCAAAACCCGCCATACGAAGAAAAAGCTGTTGCACCAAACGTATTGCGGTTGAAAAACTCAAAAGATCCCGCAATCAGTTGAGTTACTCCACCATAAAACAATGCCAAGGGGAGAAATACTGTAGCGGCTGCCGCGGGAATCCAACCGGCGTTGGCCACCGACAACACAAACGTCGTCAAGGCAAAAGCAGCTAGTCCTAACGGACCCGGGTCGGCCACTTGAATCCGCTGCAATTTTGCTTCATCAGCCATCATTCATCCTCCTACAAATCGTAATTGTGGTCGCTCGATCAATGTTTTTTCCATGCTGTTCGGGCTGCGTCGACGGCGGACGGATCCTCGATAGTGGAAATGTCCCCCTGGTCTTGGTCTAATACCACGGATTTCAACAAGCGCCGCATAATTTTTCCGCTTCTAGTTTTTGGTAGAGTGGGGACAAACTCCACTCTTCCCACTACGGCCACCGGTCCTAATTCGTGACGTATCGTCTGACGTAACTCCTCTTCCAAATGTTTTCCCGGAGTTTGTCCTGGACGCAACACCACGAATGCAGCAATTACTTCCCCGCGAAGGTCATCCGGCAATCCCGTAACACCAGCTTCGGATACCGCCGGATGCTTCAACAACGCCGACTCGACTTCACTGGTGCCAATCCGGTGTGCCGCAATCTTTAGTACTTCATCCGACCGCCCGCGAAACCAGAAATAGCCTTCGGAATCTCGAGAAGCAGCGTCTCCGGTCAAGTAGGTGTCTGGAATTTCCGACCAATAGGTGTGCTCATAGCGATTCCCGGAATCGCCCCATAGTTTGGCGGTCAGTCCTGGAAACGGTCTGGTGATTACAACACTTCCGGGTTCATCGTCTTCACAGAGTGTACCATCTGGTCGCCTGACTTCCACTGCGTAGCCCGGTAAGGCAATGCCAGCCGAACCTGGCCTGATGGGAAGCTGTCCCAAACCATACGGGTTTCCTATCACCGGGCCTCCGGTTTCGGTTTGCCACCAATGGTCAATCACCGATACCTTGTCCTCAAAAATTTGCCGCTGAAACATCTCCCAAGCGGGTGGGTTTAATGGCTCTCCCGCAGAAAAGATTTTTTCTACCGAAGTCAAATCATATGGTTTGGCGGGTTCCACGCCATAGCGGTTCAATAACCTGACCGCGGTCGGCGCCGTAAAAATTCCGGTCACGTGTTGGTCTTGGAGAATTTGGTAAAAGTGTTCAGGCCCAGGATAATCTAACGCCCCTTCGTAGGTAAGAGTCGTGGCCCCTATTAGAAGAGGGGCGTATACAATGAAACTATGACCCACAATCCACCCGATGTCAGACGTCGACCACCAGATGTCGGATGCATTCAGACCGAACATTACTCGGCTGGTGTGCAGGAGCCCTGCTTGATAAGCTCCATGTGTATGCACGACTAACTTCGGTTCCGCTGTGGTGCCACTGGTTGCTAAAATAAATGCGGGCGCGTTGGCATCCATCCACTCCGGGTCATCAGACTCAGATTGGCCTAACTGCTCCAATTCGTTCCATTGATAGTAAGCTACGTTAGGAATTTGCGGAGGATCGCTCTGGCGGCAATGCCACACAATCTTTTGGACTGGACTTGCGGGATCTTTTAACGCATTAGCCACGATGGAGGTGAGTGCCACGGAATTCCCTTTTCTCCATGTGACGTCGCTCGCAATCAGGAGCTTGGCACCGGACAAACGGATTCTTTGGGCCAACGCTGCACTACCGAATCCCGCAAACACTACGAGATGGATAGCGCCGATACGGGACAACGCCAGCATCGAAGCAATTGCCTCTGGTCCCGTAGGCATATAAATTGCCACGCGATCACCGGGAGCGACTCCAAGAGCTCGATAAGCTCGGGACAGGGTCAGCACCAAGCGGGACAATTCGGCGTAGGTATAGGTCTGAGTTGTTCCGTTTTCCTGTATGCTTACTAACGCCATGTGTTCAGGATCCGTTGCGACATGGGCATCTAACGCGTTCACAGCAAGGTTCGTGGTCCCTCCCAAAAACCACTGCGAGGTGCCGTCGATTTTCGCGTAAAGGGTGTGGAACGGGGTATTCCAGTGCACACGGTTTCCGACCTGTGCCCAATACGTTTGCCAGTCGCTGGCCGCCTCAAGTTCCGCATGAACTCTAGGGTTGATGATTTCCAACAGGCGTTCTCTCCTCTCATCGCTGTCGACGAGGATATGGTTCATTTCGCACAGCGACCAAAAATCTTCTAGTGTCTGACCCAACCGCATCGGGGCTGCAGTAAGGCGAGAAATGGCCATGCGTTAAGCCGAGTACCTCAAGAGCGCACCTGAAGCGAACTCGTAAGATTGTGTTTGTGGTGATTGAGGTGGAGGATTCGGACCCGCATCATTGCGGGGATACTGTTAGAATAGTATGGCGAACAGCATAATTCAAGCGATAATAGGCTAATATTCGGATCGGTTCTGTATCAGGCGATAGGATAGATGACAAACCGTGTGTGCAACCTTAGGGATTATTGCGATTATTATATTTCTGCGGCGGGTAATTTTAGTCGCCGAACAGGTGTGCCAATACGATTCCGTAGAGCCTAAACAGACGTGAGTGATGCCAGCTAGTAGCAATGCGGGAAGCCCAAGGCGGTCCAAGCCAAACGGTTAGCCGGATGCGTAATCCACACAAGACATAACCGCCGCGAGAGAGCGCATGAGAGCTCGACACAAGCCCCCATTTTTCTGCCGCACGGGCGGCATGGGGAACTGTTAGAAAAGACGTTGCGTTACATTGACAAAATTGGTTACTATGCGTTCATGCTCTCTTTTCCACACCAACACCAACGGCAAGACAGCATTAGCATTTTGCAACGGACAATAAATAACGTTGTCATGTGAGAACTGTCGAAATGACTCCGGAACTAAGGCCACTCCAGCTCCCATCCCAACCAGCGCTACGATTGTCAGAATTTCTGGCGCCTCTAATGCGACACGAGGATGAAACCCTGACTGTAGGCAACATCCGATGACTCTGTCATAGTAGCTTGAGCCTTGACGGTACGGGGTCATGACGAAGGGCTCATTGGCTAATTGTTTGAGATCTAGAGGCATGCCGCTATCCAATCCCGGGAGTGTATGATCTTTTGGAAGGACGGCAAGTAAAGGTTCATCGTATAAAGCCAAAGAATCTAGGGACGGATGCGACGGCACATCTCGCATGAGCCCAATATCGATTTGGCCTTCGTGAAGTGATTGCAGTTGTTCAGGCATTTTAAGTTGTTGGAGGGAAAGCGCGACAACAGGATGGGTTTTGCGGTACGTGCGCAAAATCGAAGCAAGCTTATAGGTAGTCGAGCCTAAGAACCCGATGGTCAAACGCCCGACCGCTCCATGATGAATTTGCTCTCCTTGATGTTGCGCTTGTGAAAAACGTGCTAGAAGAGGACGGGTTTCATTCAAAAAAAAACGTCCGGCTTCAGTAAGCGATACATGGTGAGTGTCACGCCTTAATAACGCAAATCCCAGTTCATCTTCCAACTTTCTAATTTGCTGGCTCAGCGGGGGTTGCGAGATGTTCAGTCTAGCCGCTGCGCGCCGAAAGCTCAGTTCCTCAGCCACGGTTACGAAATATTCAATTTGTCGCATTTCCACAAAAGCTACCTCCTCAATGCCGTCCACAATCGCCCCTGCCCAATACCAAGAAACGACGGCCACTGAATCGACAACGCTCAAGAGTGTTGCAGCAACGTGATCGTTCGCGTTGATTTAAAATTATATCTCATATCTGGTGGTGTCAGCAGTGCCTAAAACCATGGACAAATGTACACAGCAGCCGTTCGTCTGACCTTTGTCTCCCTCCGCAGAGGGGAGAGGCGTTTGGACTTATCCTCTTGTCGGCGTATGGGAGATCCCCTCCTCTGGCCAGCCAGCGGCCTCCTGATCTCCCCCAGAAACTTTCCCCACCACGGGGCCACTCGCGGGAAGTCGATGGCTCCCCACGAGACCTACGCGGTATTAGGCCATGGCCTGCGCAGGCTTTCGTTCATCCTTCTTTTTGGAAGGATACGTGAATGTGCTTTTCCACTTGCGGTACAAGTTCACCATCCCGATAAAATCCGCGCCGGCTGTGTAGGAATGATCCGGATTCGAGCACGTGAAGGTGTGTTTCAGGTGCACTCCGACCGTACGAGGACACATCTGACTGGTATACGCTGGATTCCGCTCCACGGTCAAGGTTCCCTCGCGAAAGGCCACGTCACGCACCCACTGTACGATCTGCCCGCGGAGCCAGTAGGCGCGCTTGTGGTTTTTTCTCCCAGATCGGCTCATGCGTTCCCTGGGAGCTTGGTACTGCCGCAAGTACTCGAACACCATGACCTTAGCCCCATGTTTCAGAGCAAAATCGACGATCTGGCGGACAACCTGCCGCTCTGGGCTCGTTTTTTACTGATCGCCTGGAGCAGCAGATGGCGCTGGTGGTTCCGGGCGCCCCCGGGGATGAACTGGGTGGCCTGCAATTGCCCGAGACTAACGGCCCCCATCACGGCGAGCCGGTTCACGCCGAGATCCACGGTGACCACCGGTAATCCGGGATTGGCTTCCCGTTGTGCCTGGGCTTTCTGGGGCGTCGGCACATATTTCTCCATCGGTACGTGCAAGGCAAAGCGCAGATGGCGGGGATAGCGTGTGTCTCGTTTGGCGTAAAGGGATAGCGATCGAGCGACCCAAACCTTGGAACGCACCGCCGCGCGTATGCGTTGGCTCTCTGCATGAGCGGCTAACAGGGCGTCGTGGGCGTACTGGGATCAGGGCCGCACATGCCGATAGACCTCTCGGGCCACGTGACTGAAAACCCGGCGCCAATTCCAGCGGGGGTCATTGAGGAAACGGTAGACCGGATGGGCGGGTTTCCCACCATCGCCAGAAATTCCCTGGGGTGAAGATCAGGACGAGAAGAAACTGCACCACAATGCGGGGGAGCGATCCCCGATTGCCGGGAGGCGCACCCAGCAAATAAATACCACGGGTCTCAGCCAGCCCAGAGTGTGCCACACTTTTTGTTGCTTTATGACACGCGGAAAAATACAATACAACAGAAAGTCGGACATCTGACCGCCAGTGGGGTGAAACCATGCAGCCGAACCGTATGCCTTTGCCAAGACAAGTGGAGGACCGGTTAAAGGAGCGCATCATCTCGGGTGACTGCAAGGCGGGAGAGCAGTTGCCCAGCGAGGAGGAACTCGCTCGCGAATATGGGGTAAGCCGGGCCACCGTCCGGGAAGCGGTAGCATCGCTGGCTTTGCAGGGCTACCTGATCAAGCGCCGCGGGGTGGGCACATTTGTGGGGCAGCCCGACGCCATCTCCGGAGGGCTGGAATCTCTAATCAGCATTACCCAGTGGATCCGGCAGAGCGGCAAGGAGCCGGGCACGACTTTTGTGGATATTGACCGGCGCGCCGCAACAATACATGAGCGAGAGTTGTTTGCACCTTGGAAGACCGATGAGGTGGTGGAAATTCACCGGGTGCGCACTGCCAGTAAAATTCCCGTGTTGTACTGCATTGACGTGATTCCGGCCGCGTTTGCCCCCACAGCGCCATCGGACTTGGATGAATCGCTTTTGGCATATCTGGAAACCCGGTGGGGCCAGGTCGTAATTTTTGCCCAAACGGAAATTGACGTGGTGGTGGCATCGAAGATTATGGCGGAAGAGCTGGCAGTACCGCGCGCCACGCCCCTGCTGTGTTTGCGTCAGGCGCATTACAACCAGCACTCCACGGTCCTCTTGTGGTCTCAGGATCACTTTGTGCCCGGCCATTTTCATTTTGATGTCCGCCGCCACCGGCAGTAGGCAGGCGCAGCCGCGGGTGGGGCGTTGAAGTAGAAGCCCCGGACGGCCGAGCGCACCGGGGCTTGGGATGGTTCGCCGCAGGCGTCAGGCTCGTCCCGGTGCCCCGCTGACGTAGATAACCTGGCCGTTGACAAATGAGGCCTCATCGCTGCATAAAAACGCCACGACGTTGGCGATGTCCCGGGGGGTGCCCACCCGGCGCAAGGGAATCTGGGCGGCCCGCTCCGCTTTCCACTGTTCGGGATCTTTTTTGAGGTGGAAGGCGGTCTCGCGGGTCATGTCGGTGTCGACAAATCCTGGCGCGACCGCGTTGACGTTGATATTGAACGGCCCCAGTTCGATAGCCAATGTGCGCGTCATGCCGATCAGTCCGGCCTTGGCTGCGGCATAATTGACCTGTCCGCGATTGCCCAACGCCGAAGTGGACGAGGTAAACACAATCTTTCCCCAGTGTTCCTGCACCATATAGCGCTGGACTGCACGGGTGCAGTTGAAAGAACCCGTCAGGTGGCTATTGAGCACGGACGACCATTCGTCATCCGTCATCCGGAAAATTAGATTGTCCCGGGTGATGCCCGCATTGTTGACCAGCACTGTAACAGGTCCCCATTGCTCCGCCACTTGCCCGACAGCCTCATTCACGCTTTCGGTGTCGGTGACGTCGCAAGCCAGCGCCATCGCCTTCCCGCCTTGGCGTCTGATGATCTCGACGGTGTCGCGGCAAGCATCCGCGTTCAGGTCGAATACGGCCACCGCCACGCCTTCCTCGGCGAGGCGGACAGCATCGGCCTGGCCAATGCCCCGGGCGCTCCCCGTCACGATTCCCACATGCCCATTTAGTCCGCTCATTCTTTAAAGTCCCCCTCATGGTTAGGTAATTGGCGCATCATCATAATGTTGAGTTGACCCTGTTGGACCACCGTTCCGGTATGATTGACCAACTGGGCATCGCGGTACAAAATGCCGTAGCGCGCATCGCGCGTCTCGCGCATATCCCGGATGGTAATCACACCGTGAACCGTATCGCCGAAAAACACGGGGGCGGCAAATTTCCAGTTTTCCACCCCCAGCAACGCCACGGCCGTGCCATCAAACACATTGAGGCGGGCGACGAGTCCCAGAAGCACACTCAGGCCCAACATGCCGTGCGCCACCGGCCGGCCAAAGCGCTGGGTCTTTGCAAACTCAAAGTCGGTGTGCAGCGGATTGAAATCTCCCGTCAGCTGCGCAAAGCTCATCACGTCGCTCTCGGTGATAGTGCGTGCGGGAGTGCAGAGCTGATCTCCGACGTGAAATTCTTCGTAGTATCTTCCCAAACGGCCATCTCTCCTCGTCGTATGCAAATGTCCGGGGCAGGCGCCTGTCCGCCAGGCAAACAAAGGACGCCTACTCCTTCGCTTCTGATTGTAGCGCTAATGCTCGTCGGGAGAGTCTGGGGCCAGGCGGTAGACAGTCCCCCGGAAAAGAGCCACCACATCGTCGTCCCCCGTGTACACGCGCACGGTATACACCGCCACTTTTCTCCGCAGGGCGGCCTCTTCGCAGCGGGCATAGAGGACATCCCCAACGCGACTGGCGCGGATGAAGGTCATGGACGTGTCAAGAGCCACCGCCGGCACACCCCGGCTGTTGCTGGCGCGTGCGAAAACCGCATCGGCTAGGGAGAACACTACCCCGCCGTGCACCGTCCCGTGCTGGTTGAGATGGCGCGGGAAAATATCAATGTGGCCCCGCGCGGCCCCCGGCTTCTCCTCATCGATGACGATGCCCAACTCCTCGCTGAACACATCACGCGCAATATTCATTGGCTCCCTTCCTTTCCCATTGATTTTAGGAATGGCGGCGGGAAGGCTCCCGGCCTGGCAATTCGTTAGCACTAGCCCGTAGGAGCGATAAAGTCCCGCTGATTGCTTGATTGCGCCCATAACATTATCGCGCCCGGTCGCCCGCCGGACTATACACAACTCCCGGATTCCTTGCGCCACACCGTTCCTCACACATCGCCGGCACTCAATGCAAAAGCCTGAAATAATATAATACAAGAGAATTGTTGACCAATACTGACTAGCATTATATCATTGTGTAAGCAAGCGGTTGCTTTGTTTAAAATCTCCTGATTCTTTTTGTGTGACTGAGCAAGGCTACAGGAGGCGAAACATGTGATGGGCGAAGACGAAAGAATGACGGATTTCATGGCTCGCATTGCGTCCGGGCAGAGGGTAGAAGCCAACGACTGGATGCCCGGAGAATACCGGGATTTATTGATCAAGCAGATTCATATGCACGGAGTCAGCGAGATCATGGGTGCCTACCCGGAAAAGGAATGGGTCCCTAAGGCTCCCACGATCCGGCGGAAATTAGCCCTCAACGCCAAAGTGCAAGATGAGATTGGGCATGGGCAAATGCTTTTGAGACTGGCGGAGGACTTAAGCCGCCCCTATGGGCGCGGGCGCGACGCACTGATGGATGACTTGCTGGATGGCCGTGTCAAGTTCCACAACGTCTTCCACCTGTCAGCCCCGACGTGGGCCGACGCGGGAGTGATTGGATTTTTGGTGGATGGCGGGGCCATCATTACCCAAGCGGCGCTCCTTGACAGTTCGTATGCCCCATACGCGCGCATGCTCAAGCGGATTGTGGCCGAGGAAAGCTTCCACATGCAATATGGGGAATCCGTCGTGCTGGCATTAGCTGAAGGCCGCCAAGCTCAGCGCGACATGCTGCAAGGAGCGATCAACCGCTGGTGGTCGCCGATGATGTTCTTTTTTGGGCCACGCCGGATGGGAAAATCCGCCGAGCGCATGATGCATTATAAAATCCGCACGAAAACCAACGAGGAACTTCGCCAGAAATTCATTAACCGCTATGTGCCGCGTTTGCAGGCCTTGGGCATGAGCATTCCCGACCCCTTTGTCAAACAAGACCCGGCGACAGGCGTCTGGGGCTTCACGGAGCCGGACTGGGCCCTGCACACCGATATGGTGCGCAACAACTGCGGCCCTGAATCGCAGTCCCGGCTGAATCTGCGCAAGCAGGCCCATACAGGGCAGCAGTGGGTCAGGGAAGCCGTCAACGAAGCGTCCAGGTTGTTGGAGCGCGAAGGAGCCTAAAGGGAGGACGCCAATGCCAGACGCTGGAGAATACCGCGTGTACGAAGTGTTTTTCCAAAAGGACGCCACCGACTTTCACACGAATGTGGGAAGTCTGCGCGCAGCCAATCCGGAAATGGCTCTGCAGATGGCCCGCGAAACATTTTTCCGGCGCGACGATGCTTACGATATCTGGGTGGTGCCCCAGGACAGCATTTTTGCCAGTCCCCATGATGCGGCCCACCTGCCGGTCCGCGGCATGGACAAGAGATACCGGCTGCCTTCCGGATATGATAATGCGCCCCACTGGAAACGATTTAAAGCTCAGGCGATGACCATCGAGGAAGTGGCCGAGGATATGAAGACTCGCGGGAAGGGAGGACCCTCATGAACAGTGGGCAGAAATCGGAGGGATCCGGCTGGGTTGCGCTGATCAAACCGGTGGCCGATGACGAATGGATTGTTGCCCACCGCGGCTCCGAGTGGCTGGGTCTGGCTCCGGATCTGGAAGAAGATCTGGCCTACAGCTCGATTAATCAGGACGAAATGGGGCATGCCCATTTTTATTACGCGCTGCTTGAGGAGCTGGGGGACCCTGAACCGGAACGGACCGTGTACGGCCGCCCCCCGGAACAGTGGCGCAATGCCCGCATCCTAGAAGCCTCCAATGGCGACTGGGCACAGACAGTGGCGCTGCGCTATTTCTATGAGGTCTTCGATGACCTCCGACTGGAAGGCTTGAGCCATTCCCTCTGGCAGCCCCTGCAAGACGGCATCCGCACCATCCGGCGCGAAGAGTCCTATCATTTGCGGCATTTTGCCACATGGTTTGACATGCTGGCAGTGGGAACGCCTGAATCCCGCCGCCGCCTCGTGAACGGAATCGATGCCCTGTGGATGAATTTAGGGGACCTGTTTTCGTGGGGCCAGCCTGATACCTGGCTGGCGGCCATGGGCCTGGACAATCTTTCCGAGCCGGTCATCAAGGCCGCCTGGGAAAGGCGTGTCGGAGACAAGCTGGAGGCGGCGGGGATCTTGTGGCCCGGACCTGTGCCAGCGCCGCTGGCTGATGGGCGCCGGGGCCAGCATACCCAGGATTTACAGGCTCTGCTCAATGTGATGACAGAGGTTCAGCGCACAGATCTTACGGCTCAGTGGTAGGGACGAAAGGGGAATGGAGAGTGGCGATCACCGCAGACCGCGCCTTGCAGCTTCTGACCCGGGTCATGGATCCCGAAATTCCTGGACTCAGCATAGTGGATCTGGGAATGGTTGATGCCATAAAGGTTGATGAGAGCGGCGTGCACGTGGATTTGATTCCGACTTTCATGGGATGTCCCGCTCTGGATTTGATCCGCCAGCGGGTGCAAGACGCATTGGGGGACGCGCCCGCGGTAGTCCGGTTTGTTCACACTAAGCCATGGACGACCCAGATGGTATCGGCGCAAGGGCGGGCAGCATTGACCCAGTGGGGCATCGCCCCGCCGACGGACAGCCCGGCGGGTGTTCGCTGCCCCCTGTGCGGATCTCCGAACACCCGCCGCACCAGCGCATTTGGCTCCGGACTGTGCCGGGCATCCTTCTATTGCCATGACTGTGCGCAGCCGTTCGAGCAGATGAAAAGCATCTAGAGAGATCTAAGTGGCCCGGGGCACTTGGCAGATGACGGGGAAAAGGGGAAGGAGTGGCAAAAGACAATGATTTTAGATCCGGAGATAGAAACTCTCGCGCGCCAAGACCTGCAAGATCTCCAACTGGCGCGACTGCGCCAAACGTTGAACCACGCTTATACATCCGTGCCGTTCTACCGGCAGGCTCTGGACAATGCGGGTGTAAAACCTGGAGACATCCGGTCGATGGAGGATATCGTCCGCCTGCCATTTACGCGGAAAAGCGATTTACGCGACCACTATCCATTTGGCCTGCTGGCGGTGCCGATGGACCAAATCGTCCGGTTCCACGCTTCATCGGGAACGAGGGGAAAGCCTACGGTGGTCGCCTACACCAAGGGCGACATCGCGCTCTGGGCCCGCATTGTGGCCCGCGCCCTGATGTGCGCGGGAGCGAGGCCGGGCGACCGGTTCCACAACGCTTACGGCTACGGACTGTTTACCGGCGGATTGGGCTTGCATTATGGCATTGAGGAATTGGGCGCCGCCGTCATTCCTGTCTCCGGCGGCAATACTCCCCGCCAAGTCCGCCTCATCGAGGACTTTATGCCGAGGGGAATTGCCGGCACACCTTCTTATGTGCTGAATATTGCGGAAGAGATGCGTGCTTTAGGACTGGATCCCCAGAGCACGAGCCTGGAATACGCCATTTTGGGCGCAGAGCCCTGGAGCGAGGCTCTGCGCGCCGAAATCGAACAGGTCCTAGGGATCAAAGCCATGGATATCTATGGCCTGAGTGAGGTCATTGGCCCCGGCGTCGCGATTGAGTGCTGGGAGACGCAAAACGGACTGCATATTGCTGAAGACCACTTTCTCCCAGAAATTATCGACCCCGAGACGGGTCTCCCGGTCCCCTTCGGGGAAAGCGGTGAACTGGTTTTCACCTCTCTGACCAAAGAGGCCTTCCCCGTAATCCGTTACCGCACGGGAGACATTGCCTCCCTGAATCCCGAACCGTGCGCCTGCGGGCGCACACTGATGCGAATGTCGCGCATAAAAGGCCGGCTGGATGATATGCTGATTATCCGGGGGGTCAACGTGTTCCCCACGGAAATTGAGTACGTGCTGTTGCAAGTCGAAGAAATCTCACCCCATTATCAGGTGGTCGTCGGCCACGCAGGGACACTTGACACCCTGGAGGTGCACTGCGAGGTCACGCCCGAGTTCCATCAGGCGTTCAGCAGCAATGCAGACCCCCGGTCCGCTCAGCTGCACCGGCAAATTGTTCATGCGCTGAAAAGCGAGCTCGGGATATCAGTCGGACTGAAAATCCATAAGCCCGGCACTATCCCGCGCAGTGAAGGCAAAGCTGTGCGAATCGTGGATAACCGCGTCTCTTCAACCGAGGCGCGCTGATGAGGATGCAAGGGGCGGCTGAGCCGCCCGCATGAATGTCAATGGAGGCGATGAATGTGGAACAATCTCTCAATGCAGTGGCGGCCGTGCAGAATTTTATTCACCAACCCCATCATCATTATATTCAGGGCCAGTGGCTGCCCTCGCAGTCGGGACTGACCATGGAAGATATTGACCCCTCAACCCGCACCGTCCTGACCCATGTTGCGCGGGGAAACGGGGACGACATCAACCGGGCGGTGGAAGCTGCCCGGCAGGCGTTTCGGGATAAAAGCTGGCGGCAGATGACCCCGCAGACGCGGGGCGTCCTCATGTGGAAGCTTGCCGACCTGATGGCGGAGCATCTTGAAGAGCTGGCCCAGATAGACAGTTTGGATATGGGGATGCCGCTCCGCCAGGCTCAGTACGGCACAGTGCCCATGGCCATTGACCATATGCGGTATATGGCCGGGTGGGCGACAAAGATTGAGGGGGAGACTATCCCGGTCTCTGCGGGTCCCTTCTTCAACTATACCGTCCGGCAGCCCGTGGGGGTGGTGGGAGCCATCATTCCGTGGAACTTCCCCTTGCTGATGGCTGTCTGGAAACTGGGCGCCGCACTGGCAACCGGGTGCACGGTGGTGTTGAAACCGGCTGAGCAGTCTCCCCTGAGCGTGCTGCGTCTGGCCAGCCTGGTCACCGAAGCAGGATTCCCCCCAGGCGTCATCAATATTGTGACCGGATACGGCCCGGAAGCAGGGGCCGCGTTGGTAGCGCACCCTGACGTCAACAAGATCGCTTTCACCGGATCGACCGAGGTGGGCAAGGCGATCATGCGCACGGCTGCGGACCGGATGGCCCGCGTCTCTCTCGAGCTGGGCGGCAAGTCTCCCAACATCATCTGTGCGGACGCCAACCTCAAGCGGGCCATTTCAGGGTCTATGCTGGGAATCTTCATGAACCAGGGCGAGGTCTGTTCTGCAGGATCGCGGATTTATGTAGCGCGGGAGATCTATGACGAGGCTCTAGAGCAAATGGCCGCTTATGCGCAAAATATGCGGGTGGGCATGGCTCTGGATCCTAAAACGCAGATGGGGCCCGTTGTGTCCGCAGAACAGTACGAGCGTGTCCTGGGCTATATTGCCAAGGGCCGGCAGGAGGGAGCGAAGGTCGTGGCGGGCGGCGGGGAGATGTCCCGCGCCGGAGCCGGCTTTTTTATCGAACCCACCGTGTTCGCTCAGGTGACGGACAGCATGACCATCGCCCGCGAAGAAATCTTTGGCCCAGTAGCGGCAGTGATGCCTTTCGACAGCATTGACGAAGTCATTGAGCGGGCCAACGTGTCAGCGTACGGCCTGGCGGCTGGGGTGTGGACAGAAAATGTGCGCACAGCCCACTACCTTGCCCACAGTCTTGAAGCCGGAACGGTGTGGGTCAATGCGTACCATGTCTATGATGCGGCAGCTCCCTGGGGAGGATTCAAGCAATCAGGATTCGGGCGGGAAATGGGGCACCACGCGCTGGAACTGTACACGGAGACCAAGGATGTGTGGATCAGCCTGCAGTAATCTTTTCCTTCCCTAGTCAGGTTGGAGAGTCAGTCAGGGCCAAAGGAGTGGTTCATATGCGGGAAGTGGTGATTGTCGCTGCCAGGCGCACACCAGTTGGACGGCATCACGGGGCGCTGAAAACCGTGCGGCCAGATGACCTGGCCGCACTAGCGCTGAAAACGGTCATTGAGCAGACAGGCCTTGACCCGCGGGAAGTGGACGACGTATTGATGGGGGCCGCCAATCAAGCCGGAGAGGACAACCGCAATGTCGCGCGGATGGCGCTTCTCCTGGCAGGATTCCCCGTGGAAGTTCCGGGCGCTACACTCAACAGGTTATGTGGAAGCTCGCTGGAAGCCGTCAACCGCGGATATCAGGCGATCTATTCTGGTGAAGCTGACATTATCATCGCGGGCGGAGTCGAGTCGATGACCCGCGCCCCATTTGTTCTGCCTAAGTTCGAAACCGCTTTCCCCATGGGCAACCGGGAAATTTATGACACTACCATCGGGTGGCGGCTGACCAATCCCAAATTAGCTGCCCTATATTACCCTTACTCCATGGGGGAGACAGCGGAAAATCTAGCGGAACGTTTTGGCATTACCCGCGAAGAGCAGGATGCCTGGGCCCTGCGCTCTCACCAGAGGGCGGTATTGGCCCAAGAGGAAGGCCGATTTGCGCAAGAGCTCATTCCCGTCCCTATTGAGAACCCCAAAACCGGGGAAGTCACGTGGGTGAGCACAGACGAACATCCCCGGGCGGATACGTCTATGGAGAAGCTGGGGAGACTCAAGGCAGCCTTCCGCCAAGGAGGCACAGTGACTGCGGGAAATTCTTCGGGGATTAATGATGGGGCGGCTGCCATGGTGTTGATGGAGGCCGGCACCGCTGCCCGCCACCATTTAGAGCCTCTGGCATATATTCGCGGAGGCGGCGTCGCCGGTGTGGATCCCTCCATCATGGGCTACGGTCCCGTTCCGGCGACTGAGCGGGCGTTCAAGCGCCACGGTTGGAAATTGGAAGATGTGGACCTGGTTGAACTCAACGAAGCCTTTGCTGCTCAAGTTCTCTCCGTTCTGCATGATCTCCCGTTCAATCCCGACATCGTCAACCCCGACGGCGGGGCGATTGCCTTGGGACACCCTCTGGGAGCGTCAGGGGCGCGCATTCTGACCACCCTGGTGCATGGAATGCGCAGGCGCGGGGCACGGCGCGGACTGGCGACAATGTGCATCGGGGTAGGGCAGGGGATCGCCACCCTCGTCGAGCGTCCCTAAGAGTCTGAGGGAAAGGCGCTGTTCCGCAGCATCTTGATGATCATATCAGCATAATGGTCCGCGATATCGCGGACCATTAACTTTCCTTCTGGGTTGTACCAGCGGTGAAAGCCATTCAGTGCCGACAAGATGAATAGTCTGGTCAGCGCTGGGTCAGCCAATGAAAAGACGTGGCGGGCCTGACCTTCTTCCAGGATTTGCATCCAGTAACGCTCGTAAGATCTGCGCAGTTGCCTCACTTCGTGCCGCCCATCGTCAGAAAATGCCGTATCCTCATCCAGATAGACCGTGCTCCAGGCGCGGGAGGACGCAATCACGCCCAAATGAGCATGGACAGCCTGGCGCACCTTCTCCTCAGGAACCAGGTTTGCGCTGGCAATGGGCTTCATCGCATCGGCAAATTCACCGGCGGCCCGGCGCACAATTTCCAGCAGCAAGTCTTCCTTGGTGTCAATGTGCGCGTATAAGCTTCCAGAGAGGATACCGGCGCGTTCGGCGATGTCGCGCACCGTGGTGGCCTTGAAGCCCTTGGTACTGAAAAGTTCGGCTGCAGCCTGCACGATTTCCGTTTTCTTGCTCGGGCGTGCCATGACTCACTCCTTGTCTCTATGATACAGCCCGTGAATTCCGGCTCTTGCGCCAGTTGCCCAGCGCATCTTATGCTCATCTTACGACATTGCCGCCAGCCGTGCGAGCGGTCTGCATGCCCTCTAAAGAATTTGCCGGGTAACGGGAGTGCGAGCGCACCACCGCTTCATGGCGCTTAGGGGTGAGACTCTATTGCTGGGACAGCATCCACTTTTTTGAAAAAAGCTTCACAGGGTGATCCATTCAGGAGCACCCAACGTATTTAATAGTGAAAGGTTTCATTTGAGAGGTGTGTGAAGCCATGAGCCCAGCCATGAATTCTCCCGTAAATTGCGGGGAAACCAGGAACGCGGCCGGTGAATGACGACGAGCAAGCAAAAATGGCGGGACGTCCACCATTCCTAGAGACGTCCCCGGATCCGGAAATTTCGGCAATT
>DAHWJO010000249.1:0-3278 GCA_027344105.1 Sulfobacillus sp. | reverse complement strand
GGGGGACCGAATTGTCTCTGCCATCCGGGCTACCCCGCCCATTTCGTGGAATCAGAAGCCTTTCGCGCAAAACTCGCTAAGTGCTCCTTGCGCAATACCCCCTCCGGCCCTCAACGAAAAAAGGCGGGGTAGAACCCGCCTCGGAAAATGATGGATGACGAATCCTACGCACCTTTGGCCATATGATAAGAAGCGCGGCCCTGAGCTGAGGAGCGGGAGTAGATATACCCTAAGAAAATCAAGATCAAACCCACGATATTCATTACGGGAAGAATACCTAGTCCTACACCTTGAGAAGCCATCGTACCGCCTGTACTGGCAGCAAGAGCTCCCGCTGCTATCAGCAGGTTATAGTAGCGCCGGGTCTTCCACCACGACCACAAAGCGCCTACGATGACAATAGTGCCGCCGACTGATGCCATCACAATATAAAATACCTGTGTCAGACCGACAATGCCGCCTTTCCCTCCATTCAGGGCTAGCCACGATCCGTGAATCGCGGGAGGGGTGGCAATCGTGGAGATAATCAAGGCCGCGCCTAGCAGCGAAATTGCCCAGGCGTATACCTTCGCAACTTTCTTATTAAATGCCAGATACGTGGTACCTACAGACATGGCGCCTACCAATCCTGCCGACGCAATGATGTAAATTTCATAGGCGGGAAGATTCCAGTGACTGTTGACCGTCACCGATTCTGCCAAATAGGCGATTGTGTACAGTCCAAATGAAATCGTCCACCACAAATAAAAGGGTGCGTGACTTGCCTGATAACGCTTTACTAGAGCCCCAGCAAACACCAAAGCTAAAAGCGCGGCGAGAACAAATAGTCCTGCAGTCATTGTTATCCTTCTTTCTCCTGAAAATTCACAGTTGGAGTTTTCCCAGCCCCCGCCGTCATGCGTGGGGTCTACGACAACCCCCTCGTCAGTTAATCTCTAGTCCCCGAATCTATTGCAATTTTATTATAGACCCTGATTGGGTGCTATGGGCATATGGTCCATTTCACTGGGGCAAAGTGGGCATCGGCACCATGCTTTCGGACTATTGTTCCGGCGCCCGCGCATCGAAATTTAAATATTTTGGCCCTAGTACCGATAGTTTCCTCCGTGGAATTTATCATCTGCCGCTGTGACAGGAAGCCCATTTTTAGGAAGTTCCGGCTTAGACTCCAGGTATGGTAAGATAATGGACAAAGCTCTTCGAACCAAACCCGAATAGGACGTGCAGCCATGGATAATGAAGGAACCAGCGAAAAACTTGTACAAAAACCGACAGCAATAGATCCGAGCTCCTCGGGAGAGGTGCTGGCCGCACTCGCTGGGGACCCCGACCGCGCCGTGCGCCAAGCGGTGGCGCGCCATAAGAATACTTTTGAGGCGACATTGGCTGTCTTGTCGGCAGATGCCTATGTGGCAGTGCGCTGGGAGGTGGCACGCAACCCGCATACGTCTGCAGCCATCCTGTCTATTCTGGCGAAAGACCCCGAGAAGTCCGTGCGCAAGGCGGTCGCGGTCAACAGAGGAACTCCCGATGACGTGCTCATAGCCATGGCTAGGGTTAATGCGGCCCATTTGCGGCTGGATATTGCCCGGAGCAAAAACACCTCAGTGGCGGTTTTAGAGCAACTCGTTCATGACCAGGCAGCCAATGTGCGCAAGGCGGTAGCCGAGAATCCTAGGACCAGCGAAAACGCGTTGAGTGAACTGGCTGGGGATTCGGCTTCTGCCGTGCGTGAAATGGTCGCCGCCAATCCGGGCACTCCGCGCAGCATCTTGCAGCAATTGGCTGAGGACTCTGTCGCCAGCGTCCGCCACCAGGCTCTCTACCACGATAAGCTGCGGGATGTGACGTAAGGCGAACTTGCTGCAGACTATACCTTTCCACGAGCATAGAGTGATAACTCGGATCCCCTGTCATCCGGGTGCTAGTCATTTGCGAAAAAGGGGCTGGCTGTTATCAGGATAATTCCTCAGCGCTTGTGGGCGAATGTTGTGCTGCTGGTGGTGACAGTGATTTGGGGAGCCACTTTCAGCCTGACAAAAGCGGCTTTGGCAGTCGTCCCTGTATTTCCTTACTTAGGCATGCGTTTTCTTCTGGCCACCGGGCTAATGCTCATGATAGCGCTAGTCCGCATGAGAAGCCGCCAGCACCTTCGGCGCGCCAAATCATGGGGTACAGGCTCCGCACTGGGAGTCTTGCTCTTTGCCGGCTATGCGCTGCAAACCTTGGGGCTGAAGACGGTTGCACCGGCCGTGTCGGCTTTTCTGACAGGATTCAATGTGATTTTGGTTCCGCTTATTGCGATCCCGCTGCTCGGCCACCGGGCATCCCGGCGGACGTGGCTTGCCGCCGGGATGGCGCTGCTGGGATTGGCGGTCCTGAATGGAGTTGAGTCCGTGGGGCACTGGGCTGCTGGCTCCTTGTTCACTCTTGCCTGTGCCGTGTTTCTTGCATTGCAGATCGTGTACCTGGATAAATGGGCGCCAGGTTTGGACTCTATAGCCTTGACCACAGTGGAGCTCGCTGTCGTGACGATCCTCAGCTTGCTGTTTTCGTTTGTCCACGGTTCTTTTGCTTTGCCACCGCTTTCAGACTGGCAAAAGCCAGCGGTGGTCGCCGCGGTTGTAGTCAACGGAGTGCTTGGCACGGCTTTCGCTTACTGGGCCCAGACGCGTTATCAACAGATGACATCAGCTTCTTATGTTGCCGTGATCTTCACGATGGAGCCCGTGTTCGCGGCAATGATCGCTGTGCTGTTTTTTCATGAACCCCTAAAAGCCTCTCTTGTGGTGGGCGGGTTTATGATCGTGTTTAGCATGCTTCTGGCTGATGAGTCCCTGCCGGCAGCGGCTCCAACGTAAGTGATGCGAGAAGATGGACGTTTCCGGTCGGGAATCCCCCTTTGCCTGATGGCGACTACGCTTCCACTGCGCGATTATCTCTGACGTACGGGTGGGGATTATCTATGATCACATCCTTGGCCTAATTCCACCGCGGCCGCAGGTTCCTTACTAAGGCGAACGCCAGCGTCCTGGTGAATGGCTGCGCAGGGATCTCCCATTGCATGGCAGCAGATGCCTCTAGCCGATAGTGCCACTGGTTTTGCCCAAGGTGCCCTTCTGTGGGACCATTACACGGAAGCCTTATGGCCTTCATACGAATGGCACGAACCATTATAATCCTAGGGAGTGGCCAATCTTGTTTCTTGATTCAATGCGGAGCATTGACCACAGAGAAGGGAGCCACCGTGAGTGAAAGTTTTGTTTATTGGAGGCACC
>DAHWJO010000248.1:0-3298 GCA_027344105.1 Sulfobacillus sp. | reverse complement strand
ATGCGCTGTTGTCTTTGAATTGCACGAGTCCATATGATGTCCCGGCGTTTCCGCGGAAGAAGTCGCCATCAAGCATCGGATTGACGCCCTGTATACCGCACATCCCTTTTATGGATCCCGCCGGATCACGGCAGCCTTGGTGCACGATGAGGGCCTCACGATCAACCGGAAACGGGTGCAACGGTATATGCGGGAGATGGCCATCGCCGGCATCGCGCCGGGGCCCAATCTTAGTAAACGCCGCCAAGAAGACGCGATTTACCCGTATTTACTCCGTGGCGTCACGCCTCTGCATCCGAATCACGTCTGGTCCATTAACATTACGTATGTACGGCTCCGGGGAGGATGGATGTATCTCGTCGGCATTGATTGGTATTCACGGTATCTCGTCAACTGGGCTTTGGCCGACACCTTAGCAATGCCCTTTGTGCTCGACGCGACCCAGCGAGCGCTGGCGCTCGCCACGCCGACGATCTTTAATATGGACCAGGGCAGTCACTTTACCAGTCCCGAGGCTCCCACACAGATTAGTATGGATGGGCGCGGACGGGCCCTCGACAACATCTTTATCGAGCGGTTTTGGCGCAGTATTAAGTACGAAGAGATCTATTTACATGATTATGCGACACCCCGCGAGGCGCGGCGTGCGATTGTTGCGTATATCGCCTTTTACAACCATGAGCGTCGTCATCAAAGCCTGGATTACGCCACCCCCGCTTCCGTGTATGGGGTGCCCTCGCCGATCCGAACGACCTCATCACGTCGGCCGGACTAGACGCCAAAGATCTCTTAAAATCTTTGGCAAAAGTGTCGGACATCGGGGTCCACCCCCCTTTTTCGGCCAGGGCGGTACGTCGCGCGTAAAGCGAGGGCATTTCAGGGAATGACCGTATCACCACAAGCGGGGAAACAGCCCTGCGGGCTGGGACTCCGGGTCTCGGTTTCGCCGCCAAGAACACGGCTCACCTCGCGCGGAGTGTAGGGGGAAATGGGGGAATCATCGACGACGCTCTGACCCCAAAAACCGATCCGATTTGGCCATCGACATCCGAGGTACTGTAACTAAACATCCGTAGAAATATTGTCTTGACAATGGGGTCCTTTATAAAGAGGCGGCCCCGAGGACACTGTGAATGTTCATGCGGGAGGGACCGAGTCGGAGGGCACCAGCGCCAGGGGACCGGATTCATCCAGCCCCGCTTCCAGTGGCGGCGAGTTAAACGGGATGCGCCCCGGAATGAACTGGGTGGCCGCCCATGAGACTGCCGCGACCGATGCCAGCCAGAGAATATTGCTGCCAACCCGGTTGGGCATCGCTCCCGAAACCGCATAGCGCAGCAAGTGAATGGCCCATGTCATGGGAAGGTACGGATGGATGTCGCCTAACAGCGCCGGGGACAGTTGGATAGGGTAAGTGCCAGCGGATCCGGCCAACTGCACGACGAGGAGAATAATCCCCAGCAACCGGCCGCCGTCTCCCAATTTTTCTGACAGGAGGCGCATGACGGCCCACCACGTGACTGCAATCCCGCCCATAATTCCCCAGAAGTCCCACGGATGCACGGGATTTAATGGCAGCAACAGCAGAATGCCTCCGGCCAAAATAACGCTTTGAGCCAGACCGATTCCCAGACTCGTGACCTGCCGCAGCCCGAACCCCTTGCGAATTCCTCCTGGCACGATGACTGTTACCACCAGCGCCCCAACCCACAAAGAGAGGGCGAGAAAGTAGGGCGACAGCCCTTTTCCGTAATTGCTGACAGGAGCCATCTGCCTGAATGTTCCGGCCACAGGCTGCACCATAAATTCCATCACCCCTGACGACCGGCTCAAGCCATGCCCCAACACCTCTGAATCTGTTCCGAGCGCCTTAAGCGGCTTTTCCAACCCAGCCACCCCGCGGTCATAGCGGCCGTCTTCCGCCGCCGCTGCAGCTATACCCGCAGCGAGGGTACCCGACCTGCCTGCCAGGGTCTGGCTGCTGTCTGCCACCTGGCTCGCGGCTCTAGCAGCTTGTTTAATCCCCGCGGCCAACTGGCTGGTGTGTTTCTCGAGAGCGGCCAAGACTGTGCCTCCGGGGCTGCCGTTTTCAGAAGGCCCGCTCGCCAGGCCCATGCCCATCTGCGCCAGGCCAGCCTGCTCCTGCGCCACCTGCCTTTGCAGCGACGTCAGTTCAGCCGTCTGCTGGGCCGTAGGAGAGGAAATTGCCAGCAAACTGCGGATTTCTGCCACATCGCCGGAAATCTGGCCAACAGCGGCCGCCGCCTGTGCTGCCGCAGCCTGCAGAGTTTTCTGGCTGCTCTCGAGATTAGCCGCCGCCAACCCTGCCCCCTGCGCCCACTCAGAACTGTCCGCCGACAGCGTGCCAAGATTGCTCGCCAGGCTGGAAGATCCCTGGGCCAGCTCCGCCGACCCCGTGTGAATGGCTTGAGCCCCTGCCGCCGCCCTCAACGCGGCTCCATGCAGCGCTTGGCCGTCCTGATTCAGGGTCTCAGCGCCGTGATAGAGTTCTTGACTGGCTCGTCCCATTGCCTGGGCACCGCTCGAAGCCTTGTGCAGGCTCTTCGCCATATCCCGGGAAGCGGCTGAGCGCAGCGCACTGTTCAATTGTTGAGTCAGCGCCACACTTTCTTTCTGCATCAGCAGGTCATTGAGATAGTTGCTGCCGGGATTCACCGTAAAGGTGATAGCCGGCGTCTGGTGTCTCAAAATCTTTTCCGTATAATCGCCGGGGATTGTAATGGCAAGGTCCGCTGTCCCGTTTTTCAACTGGCGTGTGGCTTCAGCCGCAGTGGCTTTGCGAATGTCCCAGCCGCGGGGCAGACCGCGAACGACATCCGTACCCAGGTGTTCTCCGTGAGCGCCTGTGTCCTGATTGACGATATCAATAGGGAGTCGGCTGAGATGGCCGTAGGGATTCCAATAAGCGCTGAGATAAGCCCCGCTGTAGAGAAGCGGAACTATAGCAATGGCCAGTATGGACAGCCAGCCTTTCCGTGTTCCCAAGAGAAGAGAACGCATGTGGCACCTCCTAAATTATATTTACACTGACTAGTCAGTATAGTACCTCGGCTTTGGGGATTTTGCAACCGTCCTGGAACTTTGGCTGTTCACTGGAGGAGGCGCCATATCCCTTTAGACAAGAAAATCTCCGCGGCGATTAGACAAAAACAGAGCTTCCTTCTCTTATCATTGTTCTCCACTCAGGCTATAATACGAAGATAGTTATACATTGACGTTAACGTTATGATTGGAGGCTGAGGTGTGTCTAGAGAGCATGGCGTTGCCTATAAGTGGA
>DAHWJO010000247.1:0-3320 GCA_027344105.1 Sulfobacillus sp. | reverse complement strand
GTGGTAAAACTCTTCCAAACGGTACAACGCGCGGGGATCCACCATGATGGCGATAATCAAGGCGAGCAACCGGGTCCCGGGAGACACCTTGCACTGTCGGGCATCCCAGTCCAGATGGGTATTGAGATAAGCGACGAGACCGATGCGTTCGGCCATGGCAGCGGCTGCGACGGCAAAGCCCATCCGATACGCCAGAATTTTGGAAGGAGCTGCGGGCCGTTCGGCCCGGGTGCTCTCGCCCGTTGCCTCCTCAGGTATCGCCCTGCGCTCCGATTGTCCATGATCCATGGTATCCCTCCCAGACAAGGATAGCTCAAGGACTCTCCGCCGTCCAGCTTTATTTTTCGTCGCCGTAGATCGTTACGGCCCTCACACTCTCCCCAATTGACACACCCCGGATCTGAAAAAAAGTCTTTCAGGAACACCCGGAGGCTAGGGCAGTCCATGGGGGTCGTCCAGGGGTGCGAAATACGAGGTCGAAAGATTTAACAACAAAATTAAGCGATGCAAACGGCCGATGTGTGGACGGGACGGGTTCGATCTCTTGTGCAACCGCCTCCTCCACACGAACGCGGCAGCATAGCGTATCACCCCCTCATCCGGGAAGTCCCAGAGCGGAGGGCTGGTCTTTCCGGGCCTGTTTTACCGCCATTCGTGGTCGGGCAGGCGGGCACGGCGGAGTCCGGCTGATCGTCAGCACCAGACGCAAACTTCCGAGAGTCTTACACCAAAAGTGCGGAAGAACCAAAACCTCTTGAGGAAACACAGCTTGGCACAGGCACGTGGAATCTCGAGACAGCAAGGCCAGTTTTATTTTTGGTCCTTGGGTCGACCCCATTAAAAATGTGCCCAATGCGGCTGAGAAACCCTGGCCCAGCGTGCTAGCCCCAACGGGATGAAGGCCATAGGCTTCCTAATGACCTTCCCCGGCGCTTCAATGGAACGCCGGGGAAAGAGATGCGGTCCAGCGATAGACGGCGGTGAGGCCTTTCTCCCCGGGCAAGACGCCTATCGCCGCCTTACATGAAACGGACAGCGCCAAAGAGCAAAGCCGAAATCAACTGCAGCCGGAAAGCCTGCCAGTACCCCAGGCGGGACCAGCCAAAGAGTTGCGGCAAGGTAAGATTCCACAGCCACATCAAGAGTGCGGGAAATATAAAAAGAAACACCACGAACGGCAAAATGAAAACGGGAGACATGCCGATAAACGGGAAACCGGGCGAATTCACCAACTGCATCGGCGCTACCAGCCCTTTCTCAATTCAGGATATTTCTATCATACGGGACAGCGGAGCGGATGGGTGGGCCTTAACTGGGCAAAGGGTCTACGTTAAAATTATTTTTGTAAAACAGAAGGGGCGGCCGGCTTTTCGCCCCGACCGCCTCCGTGCCCGCAAACCAATCCGGTTCCCCTCGGATTGGTTTGTGCAAAAAAGCGCCACACTCTACCATCAAGGGAAACTGCTGACGGCAATCTTCGGTCTGGAGCAAGATTACATGTTACCATATCGAGGAGCTGACATTTCAGCAAGAGTTCAGCGCCTGTTTCCCCGTGCGGGAAGGGGAAGCGTTTTGTAGCGTGTTTACCGCCATACCAGCAAGGGGTGACCAGTTGGCCAGCAACCGGACAAAAAGCATGGGAACCAACGTCATGAACATGGCGGCTGTCAACTATGGGATTTTGGCGCTGAACGTCATTACCGGAGTCTATACCGCCCGTGTCATGGGTCCTTCCAGCAAAGGCGTGTACTATGCGGTCATGTCGTGGACCGGGGTGGCCGGGACCCTGGCGCTGTTGGGATTCCCGTCCGCTTTAGGGTGGTTCTACCGCCAGAGTCCCTCCCGGCCCTTGTACCAGCGCCTGCAACGGCTCACCCTGGCCAGTTCCCTGCTTCTGGCCCTTCTCATGGCCATCCCGGTTGTGCTCGTCATCCGCCATGTGTCCAGCGAGGCCGTGTGGATTGCTATTGTCGGCATGAGCCTCATTCCGGTGACGGCAGAAGGCACCGTGGCCCAAATGCTTCTTACCCTGGAAGGCAAGTTTTCTCTATTCAATGCCGTGCGGATCGGGCAGACCTCGCTATTTACCTTGGGGGTCATCGTCCTGGGATTCTTCTCCGCGCTCACCCCGGCCCACCTGCTTCTCGATGCGTATACGACCAGCACGCTGCCCGCTGTGCTGTTCATGGCTCTAGCCTGGCATTACCTTCCCAAGAAAACCGGCGCGGTCCCGGTGGTTCCCGCTGTGAAGCGCATTGTCACCAAAGCTGGCCAATACTTCATTCCCACATTGGCCAGCACGTTTAACACCCGCCTGGACCAGATGCTCAACACCATCTGGCTGTCGGCCTCGGCCATTGGTCTGTATGGAGTGGCGCTTTCCTCAGTCAATGTGGGAATGGTCGCAATGACCGCTTTCAGCACCGTATTCTTCCCGTCGATGGTGGGCACCGACCCCCGGGTGGTGATGGAACGCACTGAGAGCAGCGTGCGCCTGTTGCTGCTCTCCTCTCTTATCGTCTCCGTGCTGGCGATCCTGATTACCCCCGTCGCCCTGCCCCTGCTGTATGGCACACGCTATAACAAAGCTTACGGCATCATCGTTGCCCTGCTTCTAAGCGTGCCCCTCATGACTGTGGTCGGCGTCCTATACCAAGGCTTCAATGCTTTGGGACGGCCTATTCTCACTCTGCCCAGCGAGTCAGCCGGGGCGATATCAGGCGCGGGCTTTTTGTGGCTGCTGACGCCTCACATGGGCGCCATAGGCGCCGGTCTGGCCGACTCGCTGTCCTACGGACTGGATGCGGCAGTCGCGGCCTGGATGTGGACACGGATTGGGGGGAGTTGGAAAGCCCTGGTGCCCAGAGGTCAGGATGCGGCCCGCCTTGCCTCCTTTGGAGGACATTACCTGCACAGTGCCGTGATGCGCTTACGGCCGCACCGTCAGCCGTGACACAACATATTTCCACCAGGTTTTGCTTGGCCGTAGGGCCACAAGGTGAGAGGGCGCCGCTAGCCGGACACCCACTGAGAGTCTACTGTGGCCAGACCTCCGCCACAATTTCATAGGAATGCAGCCGGTCGGCGTGGTGAAAAATCTCCGCATTAATGATAACCTCGTCTGCCGCGGTGCTGTCCAAAAACTGCTGCAACCGCTCCCGCACCCTGTCTGGGCCACCAACAATCGAAGAGGCCAGCCGGCTGAGCACGGCTTCCTTCTCGTGCTCTTCCCACAATCCTTCCATAGTGTTCACGGGCGGCACCATCTGAGCCGTCTGAATGCGTCCGCGAATCATCTGCAGAAATTTCTGCTGCTGTGT
>DAHWJO010000246.1:0-3355 GCA_027344105.1 Sulfobacillus sp. | reverse complement strand
GAACTGCAGCAGGGCATGGGCGGCACCTCGATTTTTGAAACCGCGTCCAACGCGTTCACGACGGGCTCCGTCTCGGCTGCCAATGACAGCTTCCTGCCCATTCCAGGGCTGGCCTTGTTTTTGGGCATGTTTCTCAACATGGTCTTTGGGGGCAAAGGTGTTGGGCTGATGAATATGCTCATGTTTGTCATTTTGACGATCTTCTTGATGGGACTGATGGTGGGGCGGACTCCGGAATTTCTCGGCAAGAAGATTGAGGCGAAGGAAGTGTCCCTGACGGCGATAGCATTCTTGCTGCACCCGCTGCTCATTTTAGCGGGGTCAGCTCTGGCGGTCTCGACGTCCGCGGGGATGGCGGGCGTCTTCAATCCCGGCCCGCAGGGTCTTTCGGAAATCCTCTACGGCTTTACATCCGGGGCGGCCAATAACGGGTCGGCCTTTGGCGGGCTCGGGGCGTCGCTGCCTTTCTATGAGGTGGCGATTGGCATCACCGTGATTATCGGCCGCTATGCGTCCATTATGGCCATGTTGCTGGTGGGCGAGTCGCTGTTGCAGAAAAAGGCGGTGCCGGAGACGTCGGGCACGATGCGGACCGATACCCCCCTGTTTTGGGGCATTCTCTTGGGCTCTATCGTAATCCTTAACGCCTTAACGTTCTTTCCCATCATGGCGCTAGGTCCTCTCGCGGAACATTATCTGCTGATGGCCCACCATCTATTTTCTTAAATCTGACCTGAAGGTTGAGGAGGGATTCCGGTGGCAACATCGGCTGTAGATCAACACCCGGCAAAGCGCCCATCCCGTATGGGGGAGATGGCGCGCGACACGATTCTTAAATTAGATCCGCGGATCATGGTGCACAATCCCGTGATGTTTGTCGTGGAAGTGGGGACCGTTATCACGTTGTGGCTGACCGCTGCGGCTAACACGGGACCTTCCCGCGAGTATGACGGGTTAGTGACCGTCATCCTCATACTGACCCTGCTGTTTGCCACGTTTGCGGAAGCCTACGCCGAGTCCCGGGGCCGGGCCCAAGCTGATTCACTGCGGCAAAGCCGTGCCGGCGCGCGGGCCCGGGCCCTGAAAGACGGCGGGGCTTGGGAATGGGTCGAAGGAGCGGATTTGCGCCGGGGCATGCGGGTGCAGATCGAGGCGGGAGATACCGTGCCCGGTGATGGCGTGGTGGCTGAAGGAGTGGGCGCCATGGACGAGTCGGCCATTACCGGTGAGTCGGCCTCCGTCATTAAGTCGCCCGGCGACAGTGTCACGGGAGGGACCGTGCTCTTGTCTGACCACTTGGTGGTGGAGATTACGGCCGACCCGGGCCAGACGTTTTTGGACCGCATGATTGCCCTAGTGGAAGGGGCTGAACGGCAGAAGACTCCGAATGAGATCGCCCTGTCGGCGCTATTGGGGGTGTTGACGCTCATCTTTGTCATGGTCGTGGTGACACTGGGGCCTATTGCCCACTATTACGGGCCCCATGTCGTCAATACCACCACGCTGGTTGCCCTGTTGGTGTGCCTGATCCCCACGACCATTGGCGCCTTGCTGTCGGCTATCGGCATTGCTGGCATGAACCGCGTCGCCAAAATCAACGTGGTCGCCAAAAGCGGGCGGGCTGTTGAGGTCTGCGGAGACATTGACACGCTGATTCTGGATAAGACCGGCACCATCACTATCGGCAACCGGATGGCCACCGAGTTCCTGCCCGTGCCAGGAGTGTCGCCCGAGGAGCTGGCGGAGGTCTCGTGGATCGCCTCCACCGCGGACACGACGCCGGAAGGGCGTTCCGTAGTGGAACTTGCCCAGAGAATTCTGCACCGTGCGGAGATGGCAGAACCATCCGGCGAGCCTGTCCCCTTCTCGGCCAACACCCGCATGAGCGGGATCGACCTGGCTGATGGGCGGCGCCTGCGCAAGGGGGCTGTGGATGCCATCATCGGCATGGTGAACAGCCCTCCTGCCGAACTCCGCAATAACGCGGAGCGGGTGGCGCGTGACGGCGGCACGCCCCTGGCGGTCGCTGTGGACGGCAGGGCCCTTGGCATCATCCGTCTGAAAGATATTGTGAAGACGGGATTGAAAGAGCGCTTCGCAGAATTTCGGGCCATGGGTATCCGTACCGTGATGGCGACGGGCGACAACCGCATCACTGCGGAGGTGATCGCCGCAGAAGCGGGCGTGGATGACGTGCTGGCCGAGGTGAATCCGGAAGGGAAGCTCGCTCTCATCCAGAAGGAACAAGCCGAGGGTAAATTGGTGGCCATGACAGGGGACGGCACCAATGACGCGCCCGCTCTAGCTCAGGCTGATGTGGGACTGGCGATGGGGGTGGGCACGATGGCCGCCAAAGAGGCTGGCAATATGGTCGACCTCGACTCGAATCCCACCAAACTTCTGGATGTCGTCGAAGTAGGGAAGCAGCTGCTGATTACCCGGGGGGCCCTGACGACTTTCTCCATTTCCAACGATATCGCCAAGTATTTTGCCATTGTGCCCGCCATGTTCGCTGCGGTGCCTATTCTGCACGGGCTGTCCGCCCTCAACATCATGGGACTGAAGACGCCGCAAGGCGCGATTTTGTCTGCACTGATTTTCAATGCCCTGATTATCCCCGCACTCATCCCTTTTGCCGTGCGGGGCGTGAAGTACCGTCCCCAGTCAGCGGACCGCCTGCTTCTCCGCAACATCTTCAACTGGGGAGTCCTTGGGGTGATTATCCCCTTTGTCGGCATTTGGGGCATCGACCATGTGCTGGGGTTGTTCGGGCTGGCCTGAAGCCCGCAGAAAGGAGACAGAACGTGATTCAGACATTGAAACGGGCCATCTTGCTCACGGCGATGCTCTGGGTGATCTTAGGGCTGGGATTCCCCTTGGTGATGGTGGGGCTGGGCCAATTGATTTTCCCCTGGCAGGCCAACGGCAGTGTGGTTGCGCTCGGTGGGCACCCCGTCGCCGCACGGCACGTCGGACAGTACTTTGGAAACCGCCTCCAGTATTTTTGGGGAAGGCCCTCGGATACGGTGTCGGCGGCGACAGGCAAACCGGAGCCGTATAATGCTTTCAATTCCGCTCCCAGCAACTATGGACCGACCAACGCCCTCCTGATAAATAATGTGAAAGAGCGCATCCGCCATTATCTCCAGACAACGCCCGGCCTGAAGGCCAGCCAGATTCCCCTCAGTTTGGTGGAGAGCTCCGGCTCAGGGCTCGACCCGGATATTACGGTCCAGAGTGCGCTTATCCAGGTGCCCCGTGTGGCGAAATATACGGGATTGAGCCAGGCGAGTTTGAGACGTTTGGTTACGTCGCAGGTGCTTGGCCCGGAGTTGGGCGTCTTCGGTCCGAAACG
>DAHWJO010000245.1:0-3402 GCA_027344105.1 Sulfobacillus sp. | reverse complement strand
TTGTGGAAACGTTTCCATCTGTTAATTTAGTCCCCCAAGTCAAGAATGTCAAGAGCATTTTTTCATCCGGTTGCGTTTATGCGCTATATTCCGTCTATTCTAAACTTATGCGGTTCGTTGGAGCTGCCGCAGATTTACCACAAAGTAATCTACCGCCTGCCCAGCGGCGGGATGATCGGCGCCAGCGGCACAGGCGCCCGCTCCACGGCGCGCCCTTCGTGCTGACTTTCTCACAAACACGTGAAGATGTGCTGTCCGTCCTCCGGACTAAATCCCAGGGACCGACCTGTTCAGAAGCAGCCTCATATGCCGCCTCCCCGTCAGCGAGCGTTGACCTCCCTGCTCCCGCCGTTGTCTGGACATATGGCCCACCCAAGGATTCACCGGACGAGAAGCTCTGCGGTCTGGTTTTAACGAAAGGCCCGCGCCTCCTAGCGGATAAGGACCAAGATCGCCACACTCAGTACACAGATGGCGAGGATATAGACTCCGTCTCCCCAGCGCACCGGCACGTCCCGGTAGTATGTCCGGGCTTTGGGATCCTGCGCGGCCGCTCCTTTAAACCCGCGCGCTTCCATGGCAATGGATACCCGCTCGCCCATGCGGATGGCTTGGCTTAACAGGGGCAGCGCATAGGTCACAATCCGGGCCATGCGGAACCGTCCCTCCTTGCCGCGCAGCTGCCGGGCCTGGCGGATTTTCCGCCACTCATCCTCGAATAGGGGAAACACGCGGATCCCCGCCAGGCTGCCATAGCTAAAGCGGGGCGGGACTTGAAGATTCTGGGACAAGCTCACAATCAGGTCCGTCAGGTCTGTGGTGGAGATAAACAGCACGCCAAAGGCTACAGAGGCCAGCATCCGGAATGCGAGCACCAGCCCGTTGTCGAGCCCCGTCCAACTCAGCCGGTACCACAGGAAATAGAATACGGGGGTATGAGGCCCTACCCGAGAGTATGCGGTGAGGGTCCATGTGTAGAGGATAAAAAAGATTACAAAGGGCGCCATGCGCTTGGCAATCTGTCCGGGCGTCAGTTTCGCGCCCACCCCCAGCAAAATCAGCGGCAAGGCCGCCAGCGCCACAGCTTGGGGAATATTGGCCGCAAACATGGCGATGCCCATCGCCAGCATGGTGGCAATCAGCTTGAAAGAAGGATTCAGCTGCCCCATCCAGGACCGCTTCTGCGCGGCGCTCACCTCAGCAAAGCGGCTCCAGCCCCGGGTGGCTGGGTCCGGGGCCACCTCGCCCGCCGGCTGTGCGGACGGCGGGCTGGACTGAGGCAGCAGGTGCGCCCGCTCCATCAACGGGGTATTGGCAAACAGCTCTTCGGGAGAACCGTCGAAGGCAATGTCTCCCGCAATCAGCACCATCACCCGGCTTGCAAAGCGGGCTGCCAATTCCATGTCATGGGTGGTGATAATGACGGTGCGGCCCTGTTCGTTCAGAGTCTCCAGCTGGGTGACAATGGCCTCCTGGGTGCGCGCATCCTGCCCGAATGTCGGCTCATCCAAAATGTAGGCCAAGTGGTCGTCTTTGATCATGACCGCCACTGCCAGACGCCTTTTTTGGCCTTGGCTCAGGGAGAACGGGCTGTGGCTCTCATATCCTTCCAGACCAAACTGCTTCAGCAGCGCCGCGACCTTAGGGGGCATCTCATCCCCCACATACCCGTCAGCCAGTTCATCTGCTACCCGTTCATAGACGAACTGGTGCTCGGGATTCTGAAATCCCAGCACCACCGGGACGGGCATTCCCGCACGGGCAACAGGACGTGTCAGTTCCCCCGCGGAAGGTTTGCTCAGCCCGGCCAAAAGGGCAAGCAGGGTCGACTTGCCGGAGCCATTGGGACCGACAATGACCAGTTTCTCTCCGGCGCGTATGCGGAAGTCCAGCCCGTGCAGGACTTCTTGCGGAGCCCTGCGCTTGCCATAGGCAAACCGCAGGCCGCGCGCCTCAAACAGGTCAGGGGCAACGGCTGGCGCCTCCGGCGCCCGGTGGGCGGCAGCCAGCGCTCCCAGCGCGGCCGGTTGTCCCCAGGCACCGCCGATCCCCTTCCACCAACCCGGGACCAGACCTTCTTGCACGAGCCACGGCCACTGCTCATCCATCACTTGGCGCGTAGGTCCCCCAGCCCGGACCATCCCGCGGCGGTCAATCAACACCACTTGCGGGAGCAGATCGAGAAAAGCCAGAAACTTGTGTTCAATCACCAGCAGTGTGCGCCCGCTTTCCTGCAATCGCCGGATTTCGTGAAACACCTCGGCGGTGCCTTGCGGGTCAAGGTTAGCCGTCGGTTCGTCGAACACCACCAGCTCTGGATTCTGGGCCAGCGCGGCCGCAATCGCCAGCTTCTGCTTCATGCCTCCCGACAAGGTCAGGTCATAGGCCGCCGGGGACACCGCCAGGTGCGCTGCGTGCAAGGCATTCGCGATGCGCGGGTCCATCTGGGAGCGGTCCACCCGCATGTTTTCCAATCCAAAAGCAATCTCTTGGCCCACCGTCAGCTGGCAGAACTGGGACTCTGGGTCTTGAAAGATATATCCTACCCGTCCCGGCTTGTCAAGGACCGGATCCCTGTCGATGCTTCCCTCAATCTCCGCCTCAACGCTGTCCGGAATCAACCCAGCCACCACCATGGCCAGGGTGGATTTCCCGCTGCCGCTGGCACCCACCACCAGGACCGACTGTCCTCTGTGCAGAGTAAAGTCCACATGGTTCAGAGCCTGCCGGTCTTCATAGCGGACAGTGAGTCCGCGGATAACGACGAGAGAGGAGCCGGGCTGTGCGCCCGGACTCGGCAATGATGTCATCATGACGGGTTTTGGGCCTGACGGCCAATCGCGAAGTTGCGCAAGACCCCGGTGCGCTTCAGCGCATCGCCAACCCACTTGGACAGCAGTCCGGAGAATACGGCGCCGCTGATCAGCGTCACGACCAGGTAGCCTACTTGCGTCAGTGCGGTGTAGTCCTTGACCCCGTAGTAGAAATATGAGTAAATATAGTTCCCCACGCCGCCCATGGCGGTCGCGAACAGCATCATGGGCAAGTTGTAGCGGCGGTAGCGTCCGAGGGCAAATCCCGCTTCCACTCCGAGCCCCTGCGCAATGCCGATCGTGAAGGCCTGAATCCCATATGGGCTGCCTAGCGCGAACTCGACGAATCCGCCGATCGACTCCGCCAGTACTGCCGCTCCCGGCTTGCGGACGATATATGGCACAATCCCTGCAGCAATCCACCACAGGCCATTGAATCCTGCGGTCAGCACAGGGCTCACGCTGCTCGGCACGAATTTATAGAGCAGGTCCCATCCCAGATAGATAGCGCCACAGGCTGTGGCTAAGACGGCGGTGACGACAATATCGCGAAGCTTCCATTGCATTGATGGCTGCTGTTGCATGAATC
>DAHWJO010000244.1:0-3416 GCA_027344105.1 Sulfobacillus sp. | reverse complement strand
TTAGTGAGGGACATGTGCTGATCGTAGACGTTGATACCATAGGAATAATTATCTCCGTTAATATTCTGGCTCCACTCCCACCCGCCATAACTCCCGGTCTGTGTCCCCCCAGCAACCCAATAGTCTGGTACGGGCATCCAAACGGTGGTGATCGGCAAGCCTGCCACGGATAGCGATTCCCAATGCCATCCGGACGGAATGGCAGGTAATTGGGACCATTGCGCTAGAGTAGTGGGCACGGCCGTGATACTCCCCGCTGCTGGATTGGCGGTGGTCGTGGTAGCCGTACCAGTTGGGCTGACCGTGGACGTGTTTGTTGCCGCCGCCTGAACCGTCGTTCGCTGAGGCGCGGGAGTCTTACTGGACATAGCCGTCTGGGCGGAGTGATTCGAAGCACTGGTGGAGGTGCTCGTCCGATTCGCCGCTGTCGTGTCGGCCGCGGTCCCTGCATCGAATTTCTGCTGCCAAGTCTGCCCGGCCTTCGGGCCGAGCTTCCCCCCAATCTGATACGGAGAGTTTGGATATTCGTATTGGGCGGGCGTGCCTGGCGCATAGGTGGTGGTGGACACCGCCACCGGGGTATAACCGTAATCGGTATACTTCAATGGCGAGGACGCCGCACTCGCATAATAGCCGCCTGTGAGAATTAACACCGCGACAGCGCCTAAAAGAAATTTTTTGTCCATCTTCAATACACTCCTTTGGATGAGACGGTGCGGGCGGTCTTGCCGATCTGGATAGCTAATTCCTTATCCCTCGCCGGCACGACCACCGCAACATAATTGTGACCGCCGAGTGGCTTATAGAGGGTGAATTGACCATTGGCCGTGTGTTCTTCTATATGGGGCGGCTCCCAGTGATAAGGATTGCCCACGACCCATATGAAACTTGCGCGCGGAGAACCGATCCAAATCCCATCGCCTGCGCCCGGTAAAACGAACGATCGGGCCCACGATGCAGGAACCATAGCACGGACGCTGAATGTGCCTTGGGTCAACGTAACAGGAATCAGCGAGGAATGGGCTGTTGCCGCGGTGCTGCTTGCCCCGCACCCACTAAGCAACACAGCGAGCGAGACTGCCCCACCGCCGATCCTTCCCCATGTCTTCCCCATAGCCTTACAGCCCCTGATCGTGCGCTTGAAGCTGCGCCAATGACTCGTTCAACACATACGCCCCACCGGTTTGCTGCGGAAACGTGTTCGCTTCACTCGTGGGCAAATAGTAGACGGCCGTTTGGCGGGTGTCCATCCACTGAAACCAGCTAGTCAGGTTGGCCAGACTTTGCGCGGCATTGCCAGCTGCAGCCGGCGGAATGGACGGTACCGATAGTCCTTCCCATTCTAAATCAGCCATCGTCACATCTACTCCTCCTCGGCTTTTGGAACGATAAAGTTTAATGTTTTCTGAATTTGCCGTGCGTGCAATTCACACGTCCAAAGTTGGTAATGGCCGATCGTGATAAACGCCACGGCTCGCTGATCGCACCCAACGCATATTTCATTCTTGAACATCTCTCTCCTGACCTTAACCATCTGGTCCAATTCTGGTCCTTCTTGATCAGCCATCACTTATCGCCTCATAGATGTCTATTACGCCAGAATGCTGATCCAAACTATCCGGCGCATGGATGGTCAAGACCTTTGGGGTCATCGTCACTCGCAGCCCTGTAGTGTTGGTCACGATACTCGCCGCGAAATCTCCGAGTGCCGAGGAGAAAGAAAGATTCAGGTCCTGTGTTGTATCATTGCTGTATTCGTCTGCGATCACCACAACCCTGTGCGGTTGTACGAACTCTAGGCACAGCAACCGCCCCGAGGTCATACCCGGAATGATGCTCATCGCGTCGCGTTTTATGCTTGAGACCTGGAGACCGTGCCCAGACCCTCCCATGATTAATTCTAGGTTGTGCTCATCATTGGCCATTGGCTTACTTCACACTCCTTCCAACCGCCGAATCTCCATCACTGCCACGCCTAGTTCCAGTCCAGTAAAATTGCGACACATATCGGCCACATCCACGCACCGCAGGTTGCGACGTCTGGCGAGAGTGTTGTGAGTAGCCTCACAACCCCTGATCTTGCGCTTGGAGCTGCGCTAATGACTCGTTCAACACATACGCCCCACTGGTTTGCTGTGGAAAATTGTTCGCTTCACTCGCGGGCAAATAGAAGACGGCCGCCTGGTGGGTGTCCATCCACTGAAACCAGCTAGTCAGGTTGGCCAGACTCTGCGCGGCATTGCCAGCTGCAGCTGGCGGAGTGAACAGCACAGGCTGATTGCCGGTTGCCTGCGACACCACGAATATCAGACCCTGTGCGGTAATGGTGCCGAATTGAATCTCCCACCACGACTGGTAAGATTCGCCCGGTACAGGGGCGTAGACAGGTTGGGCCATGGCTGTCCAGTTTGTGGAAGGAGTCGGCTCCGGCGCGGGGCTGGGAACCCCCACCGCATTACCGATGCCATACGGCAAGTAGTCAACCGATACAATCTGGTCCCATTGCAGTCCCAACTGGTTGAAAACCGATGAGGACGGGACCCAATGCAAGGTATCGTTTTGAATGAGGTACACTTTGTTGTGCCCATTGAGACGCACCATGGTAATCGGCGCGACTACAGGACCGGGTAGGGTGTCCACATGCACGAGCCGTCCCCAATTCTCGCCCATGGCCTGAAAGAGCGGCCCTGAGGTAATCCACTGTAGCTGCCCCGCCGAGTTCATAATGTACACGCGCTTGTGGCCCCATTGCTGGAATAACAGCCCGTCGACGGTCTGGGCCTGGGCTGCGGCCGGAGCCCCCACGAGAAGCACACTGCCGGCCATGAGAGATACTGCAAGTTTTTTGATCGTCATGAGTCATCTTCCTCCTTAGTGTCTGTCGGCGAATTTTCGCTGCGGCGCTCACCAAACAGCTCCACCATGCCTGCCGTGCTAATCAGCCATGTTCCCCCGCTCTTGCGGATACTGTTCATGGGGATAGTGTGGCGATGAATGCGCAAGCGCAAGGTGTTGGCCGTGATGCCCCAGCGCTGGGCCGCTTCCGTGAGGGTGAGCCATTCGGGTGAGCTGGTCATAGGTTAATCCTCGCCTTCAAAGTAGTACGTAACTGTCTGGCCCCAATCATACGCATGGTCGAGCCATTCCGCCAGATAGTCGGTGTCTCCCTCCAGTGGGTCGGCGGGATGATAGCCCGGATTATCGATCGCGTGCAGATAGAGGTCCCGCTCGATATCGTAGCTAATTCGGATTTTCGCGGGATGCATGCTGTCGCTAGTAATAATAATCCTGTCGAAAGGATTATGCCGAGAAGTGAATTTTTCCATCTTAGCGCTTTGAACGCTGTTCACGACTGCCATCTCCTCTTAGTATGCTAACTGAAATGAATATATGTCGGTGCTATGATCCTATGATAC
>DAHWJO010000243.1:0-3443 GCA_027344105.1 Sulfobacillus sp. | reverse complement strand
ATCAAAAACCAGCGGCGCCGAAGTACTAAAAAAATCTCCGCGCCAGCGTCTCACTCTTCGGGGAGCAAGGGTGTGACGGTGGCCCGGAAGCTGTCGGGCCAGCTGTGGCTCTTCTGAGAGTGGGCATCAATCAGCACCACGGTGCTTTCCTGATTGGCCAGGAGGGTTCCCGACTCCTTGTCAATGACCAGGTGGTAGAGATTTAGGGAAGAGCGGCCGATGGCCGCGACGCCTGTATAGACAATCAGGGTCTGGCGGTAGTAGGCGGGGGCCAGGTAGCTGACCGACTGCTGAGCCAGGACAAGCGAAAATCCTGCTGACCACCAATCGAATCCCTCTCCGACGAGGGTGTCGATGAATTCCGTGCGGGCCTGCTCAAAATAGATGATATAAGACACTTGACTCACGTGGCGGTTGGCATCCGTTTCGCAAAACCGGACCCGTATTTCCGTTTCGTGGACAAATCGCTTGCCGCCAATCAGAATGCCATCCATGGGGTTCCTGCCTTTCCGTGCTCCTGCTCCTGCGAGCGGACACGGCTTCATCTTAGCCTTTTTGCCACCGCCTCAGCAACTCTGGAACCTGCTGCAGGGAGGTGACGGTAAAATCTGGGAGAGCGGACGAAGGCGCCAGAACGTCCCCACCGCCAGCGGGCTCAGCCTGCCGGATAAGGTGCACGCTCCGGATGCCAGCCCGGCGGGCTCCTAAGACGTCATGGGCGGCACGGTCGCCAATATGCATTCCTAAACCCGGCACCAGAGAAAAGATGCGGGGGTCCGGCTTGGCCCACCCCGACTCGGCGCCGACCATCACGGGAAATAGGGGTTCCCAGCCTAACGACGCCAAATAAGGGCGCTGGTTTTTGGCCCAGCCGTTAGTGACCAGGGCGGCAGGGAGGCCGGCTTGGTGAAGCCATACCAGAAAGTCCCACACATCGGGATACACCAAAGCCAGTACGGCCTGGCGGGGAGCCAGGGCTGGGTCCGGAAGCCACAGGCCCAGGGATTTGCGCGCAATGTCCTGCCAGTCATAGGCGGCAGCGGGGCGGCCTTGGCGGAGGCGCGCTTCGCTTTCCTGCTGCATGGCCATCCACAGGCTGGAGGCCAAAACATGTTCCGTGCGGGCCATCTGTTGCAGCCATGGCTGCAAGTGCAGACGCCAATACGGATTTTTCAGCAGGGTGCCATCGATATCCAGACTGACAGTCGGAGGTTGGTTAAGAATGGCAGTTCTCCTTTGGGAGGCTAAATTGCGAAAGTCGTGCGGTGGATAGCCCCCAATTTTGTTATTATAGACGAAAAGTTTGCAAAGGGTGACCAACAACATGCTTATCGTGCAAAAATACGGCGGCAGTTCGCTCGGCAGCGCCGGCCATCTTCTCAATGTCGCAAGGAAAGTCAAGGTAGCTGTCGATCAGGGATATCAGGTGGTGGTGGTCGTGTCAGCCATGGGTGACAGCACGGACGCGCTGGTGGGCTTGGCGGGACAGATGAGCACTGTGCCTTCGGCGCGCGAGCTGGACCAGCTGCTGTCCACGGGGGAAACGCAGTCCAGCGCCCTGATGGCGATGGCGCTGGAACAGATGGGGGTGCCGGCCAAATCTTTTTCCGGCCGGCTGGCGGGGATTGTCACCACCTATGACTACGGAAAGGCCCGCATCGAGCAGGTGGATCCCAAAGAACTCCGCAAAGCGCTGGCGGTAGGTTTGACGCCGGTCATCGCAGGATTTCAGGGAGTGACACAGTCAGGAGACGTGTCCACCCTGGGGCGGGGCGGGTCTGACCTCACTGCCATTGCAGTCGCTAATGCTCTGGGAGCCGACCGCTGTGAGATTTACTCGGATGTGGCAGGGGTATTTACGGCAGATCCCCGCATCGTCCCGTCGGCCTCACCCCTGGACATCCTGAGCTATGATGAAATGCTTGAGCTGGCCAGTCAGGGAGCGCAGGTGCTGCAGACCCAAGCGGTGGAATTTGCCAAAGGGCAGCAGGTTCCCATTTACGCCCGCTCGACGTTCAGCGACGAACCGGGCACGGTCATTGCCGAATCCGACAGCATGGAAAAACCGGCGGTTACCGCCGTAGCCCTGAACCGGCATATCGCCAAACTGGGACTGATCGGGGTGCCCGATGCTCCGGGTGTGGCCGCCTTGCTGTTTGGAGAGCTCGCGGAACAGGGTGTGAACGTGGAGTTGATCATTCAGGCAGTCTCGCATAACCAACTGAACGACATCGCGTTTACGATTGAGGAGCAGGATGTGAGCAAGGCCGAACCCGTCGTCACCGAGTGCCTCAAGAAAATGGGAGGGCAATCTCTGGTGATAGACACTGAGGTGGCCAAAGTCTCCGCCATCGGCTCGGGGATGCTGGGGCGCCCGGGTGTTGCGGCGCGGGTATTTCAGGCACTGGCCAGCGGGGGCGTCAATATCCAGATGATCGGCACCTCGGAGATTAAGATTTCGTGCATTATTGCCCGGGCCGATGCGGAAAAGGCTTTGGCGGCCATTCATGACGCGTTCGGTCTCGGCGCCTCGGAGGAAATGCTTGAAGAGTAGGAGCGGACCATGCCGCGCCCCACAAAAGGCCACCCTGGGCCAGTTTTTTTGGGCAGGGTGGTCTCGGGCGGTGAGGCTATGTGCTGTTCACCGGTCATTTGCAGGGGCTGGGTGAGGGTGTAGGAGCGGAGACAGTTTGCCCGCCATCACACCCATCATCCGCAGTCCCGTTTGTACTTCTTTGTCCTTCATCACGCGCAATAGACCGGTAAATCCCCCCAGGTGTTCGCTTTCCCGGGCCGATTCCCTTGCCGCATCTTGGAAAGATGCGCGCAATACCTCAGCAAAGGACGTTTCCTGGGCCATATCCAGCGCCGAGGTAAAAAACTGGTTGAGATTGTCCCGGGTCAGGGCCTGGGCGCCAAGGCTGATGACGGTGCCGAGATGGGCGATGATGCCCTGCTCGTGCAGACTGGTTAAGAGCTCCAGCGCTTCGCGCACAGCGGGAAGCGCGCCGTCAGGCATGAGTGTGGCGCCTTGGGCTAGATATCCCGTAGCCACGGCGCCTGCGGGACCCTCCAAAATTTTCTGGGCGGTCGTCACCAGATCGGCCAGCTGGGCGAGGCCCTGCCACTGCTCAGCGGTCAGGTTGCGCTCGGAACGCTCGGGAGCGGATACCGTTGTAGTCTGACTCATTTTTCATCACCCCTTCGTCAGCATTTCCGTCAGAAAGTCGGCGACAGGAATGCCCCAGTCTGGCACTTTGCCTTTTGTGCGGAAAAACATTTCTTTATACTGCAGTTTCAGCAAAAATGGGACATGTCCCATGCGGAACACTTCCCGGTCCCCCCCATACCAGGTGTTGGAGCTGATGTAAAAGGCCTGGTTGTTGCCCATATCGCCAATGCAGTCCACGATGGGCCGCATCGGTTCGTCGGCTTGACGCGAG
>DAHWJO010000242.1:0-3473 GCA_027344105.1 Sulfobacillus sp. | reverse complement strand
GGCCCACTACGGCGAGGGTAAAACGCATCTTCTCCAGTCGTTTTGGGGCGCAGCCGCCGATCGCAACTGGGTGGTCAGTTATATCAGTCTCAGCAAGGAAACGCCGTTGGACCGATTAGACCAGATTTATCCCAAAATTATTGACAGCACCTTCGTGCCAGGCGGGAAGATGGCAGGAATTGAGTCGATTGTCGACGAGGGCTTGAAAGCTCCCCAAATTTTAGCGGAGGCGCGCGCCATGGAATTTTCGGCGCGGGTCATGGCCATTTTGGACAATTTGGTGGCCCATAACGAAGGATATCCCGAGCTGATACAGGATATTTCCGGCACATTTCTCAGCGCCGCTGAATTGAAGCGGATTTACCGCGGCAATTTTTCTCGGGCGTTGAAGCTCGAACGGACGGTGATGCGGGAGGAAGCGTTTGAATATCTGCGCCTGGTCGACTGGCTGATCCACCGCGCTGGCTATCAGGGTTGGCTGATCCTGTTTGACGAGGTGGAACTGATTGGCAAATTTGGGAGGGGCGCCAGAAGTCGCGCCTACGCCTCGATTGGCCGCCTCCTCAACCTATCGGCCCCGCACCTCCTGACCGTGTGGGCGCTGGCGTCCAACTTTCTCACCGATGTCATTTATCAGCGCAATGACCAGGCGGCTGCCCCCGGCTGGCTGCAGTCCCGCCCGAAAGAGCAGCATCTCGCCGCCTTTTGCCAAGAGGGAATTGGAGCTCTAGTCGAAGCCAAATCCCTCGAGCCGCTGTCACGGGACCAGGTGGACCAGCTGATTATGCAAATCTACAGTTTTCACCGCGATGCCTATTCGTGGCAACCGCCACAAGAGCCGAGGGACCTCATCCGCCTGATCCGCAATTTGGCTCCAGCCCAAGATACCCGCCTGCGCACGGTAGTGCGCCTGAGCTTGACAATTCTGGATATCTGGTTTCAATACGGAGTCGACCCGTCCTTAAGCATCGGGCAGGTAGAAGATGAAGATCTGGCAGAAGACCAGGAGAAGACGGGCCCGGCTGAGGGTGCGCACGTGGACAGCAACGCCCCAAGTCCTGGCAATGTCTACCGCGCAGACTTTCTGGAATAAAGGCAGCGAGGTTGCCGCCATGGGTTAAGATCTTTTGGGCAACCGAGCGCCCCGTGGAACCTGCAGGGGGAATGGCGGAGATGACCTGAGGCCTTCACGCAGGTTTTACAGACATCGTGCCATGGGTTGTTGCTCATTTTATGGGATTTTTGTGTAAATCAAGGAGTGAGGGAGCCGCATGGTATTAACACCTGAAGTCATTAAACGCCGAGCAGGCAATACCTATTTTCAAAGGGGACAGGCCTACTACCAGCAGCAGCGCGTTACGTCATGCCAGCAGGATGAACAGGACAGCTCGCACTGGATTGGCAAAGTGCAAGGCCGGGTCCTGTACACCGTTGACATTGTGGCTCTCCCCAACGGAGAGATCGACGCCGCGTGTGAATGTCCCGCTTTTGTAACGGGTTCGTGGTGCAAGCACATCGTGGCGGTGCTGCTCAATCTCGTCAGGCCCAATATCGGCCACCCCAAGCCGCCAGCCGTGACGCCGGCGCCTAAATCCGCCCCAGCCGTTAAAACCCCAGTGCCCGCGCCGCCAGTGGCCCCAGTCAAACCTGCGGCACCCTCGGCGGCACAGCGTCTGCTGGCAATTTACCGCAACACCGCCCGGACCTCACGTTTGCAGTCATCGCTGGCAATTCGGGCTGACCAACCGCGCCTGCAGGCGCAATTCATCCTGCGCCCGTCGGCGACCTACTACCGGTCTGGAATTTTTCTCCTGGAAATGAAAGTGGGCTTAGACCGCTTGTACGTGGTGCAAAACATTGAGGAGTTTTTACAGAAGACGTCGAATGGGCAACCTCACGTATTCAGCAAGCGGTTCACCTTTGACCCAGCGCTTCATCCCTTCGCACCCAAGGATTTGGCTGTCGTCGAAGCGCTGCAGGACGTAAGGCGCCAGGACAGCTTTTACCAAAAGACTTTCAACCCCTACGGCGCCCGGGGCTACAGCGGGTTTTCTGGATACGGGGGAACGAACAGCCGCAGATTGTACATCCCCCCGTTCGCGTGGGAACCGTTGATTTCCCTGCTGCGCGAAGCCAACACAATGGTGGCTTACGAACAGGGGGGCGAGTGGGCCCTTGACCCAGATCCTGCGGGTCTTCCCATGACCGCCGTAGTGAAGAGCACCCCGGGCGGGCAATACGCCCTGCAGATTGAGGGGCTGGACCGGCTGATCATCATGGAGGCTTACCGTTGCGCCATGGCTGAGGGAAGCATTTACCCCCTCGATGAGATCCACCTGGCGAGAATCGCCGAACTGAAGACAGTGGTCATGGCAGCCTCCCACGAACCCATAGAGATGTCGGGATCCGACCTCGAAGCGGTAATGGACACGGTCATTCCCGACCTGAGGTCGTTCGCGGCGGTGCGCATCGCACAGGAGGTCGCCAACCGCATTGCCGATCACCCGCTCATTGTGCGCCTATATCTTGACCGGGACGAAGACGAGCTCAATATGAAGGTTCGCTACGTCTATGGCGAGAGCATTCTGGACGCGCTGGCCCCAGCGGACCGGCACGGTGAAGCAGGACTCATTTTGCTGCGCGATTCCGAAGGGGAGAAACGCATCCTGTCCGCGCTCCTGCAGGCGGGATTCACTGCGAGGGGTCAAGTTTTGTATCTGGAGGGAGAAAGGCAACTATACCAATTTCTCTTCACTGTTCTCCCCATTCTTGAGCAGTCGGCCGAGGTGTTTGTGACGCAGGCCGTGCACTCTATGGTGGGACCTTCCAGCTACCAGCCAAAGGCCAGACTGGACATTGATGAGAGAACAGGGTGGCTGGACGTCTCTTTCGATTTTGGCGACCTGAGTCCTTCCGACATTCAGCAGGTACTGGCAGCCATCATCGAGAAGCGTCCCTACCACAGGCTGCCGGACGGGGCCTTCGTTTCCCTCAGTGATGAGGCGTTTCAGCAGATTGGCGAGCTGATGGCAGACATGGGCATGAACAGCAAAGAGCTGGAAGGCGGCTCCCTAACGCTTCCTGGGCACCGGGCGCTGGCCCTCATCGAACACGATGACCGGCAGATGGCGGTCAAGCTGGGAAAGTCTCTGCGCCGCTGGCTTGACAATCTGCGCAATCCGGACAATTTGGACTTTCAGGCGCCTGGAACTCTGATCCATGTGCTGCGCGACTATCAGCGCTACGGATTTCAGTGGATGAAAACGCTTGCCCATTATGGCTTCGGAGGTATTTTAGCAGACGATATGGGTCTGGGGAAGACGTTGCAAAGCATCGCATTTTTGCTCTCGGAGCGGGAAGGCGGTCCGTTCCAGCACCCCGTGCTGATTATCTGCCCAGCGTCCCTGGTTTACAACTGGGAGAGTGAGATTCACAAGTTTGCTCCTAGCTTGAAGTCTGCTGTCATTGCCGGC
>DAHWJO010000241.1:0-3542 GCA_027344105.1 Sulfobacillus sp. | reverse complement strand
ACCCGTTTCGCGTGGATGTCCCACCGCCGGTCCCGTAATATCGGGGACAGGAGGTGAAACACATGTCAGATCAAGCCAACCGGGAGACCATTGCCACGCAGCGCTTCCAGTGGGTGGCCCCGCTCCTCGCCGAAGGACTGGACGCCGCCCAGATCCGGGTGCGTCGTGAGGAAATTTGTGCGCAGACGGGTCTGTCCGAACGAACGGTACGCCGGTATGTCGCCCAATACCGGGCGCAAGGCTTTGCGGGATTGCAGCCGCGCCCGAAAGCGTCTCGGCGATCCAAAGACGCCGTGCCCGAAGCGTTGGTGCAAGAAGCGATTCTCTTGCGGCGGGAAGTGCCGCGGCGCAGCGTTAGTCAGATTATCCAGATTCTCGAATGGGAAGGCCGGGCGATGCCCGGCCAGATCAAGCGGAGTACCTTGCAAGAGCGCCTGATGTCCAGCGGGTACAGTGCCCGTCAGATGCGCCTGTATACGGCCAATAGCGGCGCCGCGCGCCGCTTTCAAAAGCATTCCCGCAATGCTTTATGGCAAAGCGATATCAAGTTTGGTGCGCCCAGCGAATAGTGTCCTTTCAGGCACTATTCCATGAGCTTGTGTGGAATGCCCAATTCTCCCCACCGGGAGAGTCGGGCCCAACCTCCGCGACGGGAGGGAGTGAGCCTAAGCGGCGGTGACGAGCTGTACACTGGCTCGGTGACGAAGCCCGCAGAACATGGGGCGTGCGGCGAAGCGGTTACGCCAAGATGCGACCCCTAGGCTGGCGATGGAACGGCTGAGGAACACGAACCTATTAAACCACATCTGAGGGTTGGAATGTCACCCCTGCCTACACCGCTTAACAGGCAGGTCTTCGGGCCCCACGCGGCCTCTAAGGCGCGATGGAGCGCTCGGCGGGAGGCACCCGAATTTCTTCCCGTCGGGGGGCGCAGGGAGCGCGTCGCTAGACTGCGCCACGAAGACGACTGGCGGCACGCCAGGGCAAAGACTGTGATAGGCAACCTCGTCCATCGAATCCGTCCCACAAGTGAACTGGGGAAGGGATGACCCGATGCCAAGGGAGTGTGAACCCCGACGCGGGTCATCGTGACGGAACCTTCGTAGTAGTCTGAGACCGGGAAAGCCGGCCACATGGCGAAGGAAGGTAGTTTAGGTGGTTTGTGCGCTCAATAACTGACTCCAGCGAGGTGAAGACCTTTGATAATCAGCGAAATGCAGCACAAACTGGCGACATGGGCGGCGACCTCCCCCACCCGCCGCTTTGACCGACTTCTTCGGCTCATGGCGGGTCTGACGTGGTTGGCGGAAGCTGCCCGGATGACGCTGGCGTCTCCGGGTGCACGCACCCCGGGCGTGGATGGCGTGACACAGAACGGATTGAAAGCGCGGTTGCCCGAGGAGCTCGCGGCCTTGCGGCGCGAATTACTCACGGGCACCTATCAGCCCCAGCCGGTCCGGCGCGTGTATATTCCCAAACCGGGCACCACGAAGCGACGCCCGCTTGGCATTCCCTGCCTGCGGGACCGCATCGTCCAACGGGCCATGCTCATGGCCATGGAACCCCTCTGGGAAAGCGACTTCTTATCGAGCTCCTATGGTTTCCGTCCGCAGCGCAGTGTGCACCATGCGATTCGCACGGTCAAACTGCAGTTGCTCGACAACGTGCACGGCACGGCCGGACGCTGGGTCATTGAGGGGGACTTGGCCAGCTACTTTGATACCGTGCACCACCGCCTCCTCATGAAAGCGGTGCGCCGTCGTGTCGCGGACCGACGGTTCCTGACTGTGCTCTGGAAATTGCTGAAAGCCGGGCACATCGACCGGGGACTGTTTCGGGCGGCGCATGAAGGCGTTCCGCAGGGCGGAGTCATTTCGCCTCTGCTGTCCAACATCATGCTGCATGAGTTTGATGTCTGGATGGACCAGCACTATAGTGGGGACAAAGTCCGACGGGACCGCTGGGGCTGGAATCATGGCATTGCGCTCCAACGGCCTATTGCCCAGCGAGAGCAGCGGCAATGGAAGCCGGCGGCTTCCTACTGCCGCTATGCGGACGATTTTGTGGTGGTGGTCAAGGGGACCCGGCAGCATGCTGAAACGATTCGCGAAGCCTGCCGCGGGTACCTCGAAGGGACTCTACATCTAACGTTGAATATGGACAAGACGCACATTACCCATATCGACGACGGGTTTACGTTCCTCGGCCATCGCATTGTCCGGAAACGAGGACCCACAGGCCGTCGGCGACCCGTCAGTTTCATTCCTCGGGAGAAATCGCAACGCCTGAGGACGAAACTCGCGCAGCAGCTCTCGACAAACTATAGTGGGAACCCCATCACGCTCATCGACCATCTGAATCGACAGTTAGCGGGCTGGGCCAATTTCTATCGGTATACCGATTACACGGCCCAAACCTTTCAGCGCGTGGACCGGGCGATCTTCTGGAAACTCGGTTATTGGCTGGCCCGGAAGTATCATCGGGGATTTCGCGCACTGATGCCTACTCTCGTGCGGGCCCCCCAGCCCGGCCAGCCCAAGACCTGGGTGCTCACGGGACGGGATGAAACCGGGGAGTACCGCACCGCGGTTCTGCGCCGCCTGAGCGGCTCTCCCAAGGGCGTGTTTCGCTGGCGAACCCCGTCCCACAACCCCTATATCCTCGACGCCAACGGCCCATGCCACACGCTGACGTCCCGCTATACTGATGTCGCCTTTGCCCTTAGCAACACTTAAATGGAAAGCCGGATGCGCTGAGAGGCGCCAGTCCGGTTTGGGGAGGAGAGGCAGGGAAACCGCGCGAGTGGCGCCCTGTCTCTTACTCTACGTCCGTATTTGCCCCTCGGGCCGCACGGGGAGCCCAAACAGGTGTATTTGGTGGTCTTTATTGATGATGCGACGCGCTTTGTGGTCGCGGGAGCCTTTTATCCGACCCTCGATCAAGTGACCGTCGAAGATAGTTTCCATCAAGGGATCCAAGCCTACGGGCGGCCCGACGCGGTCTACTTTGATAATGGTCAGCAGTACCGTTCGCATCAAATGAGCCGCATCTGCGCCAAAGTGGGCACCCGGCTCCTATTCGCCCGTCCGTACAGTCCGGAATCCAAGGGCAAAATTGAGAAATTTAACCAAATGGTGGATGATTTTCTGGCCGAGGTCGCCGTCGCGCATCCCGCCACCCTCGAGCGCCTCAATACCCTCTTCAGTGTCTGGCTCATGGAATGCTATCAAACCCAACCGCATAGCGCCCTGCCCGACGGGCAGACACCCACCCAGGCCTATCAGCAGGATCCGCAGCCGCTGCACTGGGTGGATCCCGACCTCTTGGCGCAAGCGTTTCTCCATGCGGAGCGGCGCAAAGTGGACAAGGCCGGCTGCATCAGTTTTCAAGGACGCAAATACGAGGTCGGCTTGCCCTGGATCGGAAAAAAAGTCGACGTGGTCTATGATCCGCACGACACCGAGACGGTGACGATTGAATACGACGGCCAAAACCCGTGGGCGGCGCATCCCCTGGTGATCGGCGAGTGGGCGGGCCACCGG
>DAHWJO010000240.1:0-3582 GCA_027344105.1 Sulfobacillus sp. | reverse complement strand
GTGCGGGGGATGCGGTGCAATGCCTCCAGAGACAGGTTCGTTTGCAAAAAGTCAGCCAGTGACTGACAGTATGCGGTGTCGTCCTCCCCTATGAGGACCATGGTCGGAACAGTGACGAGAGAGACTGCGCGGGCATCGTCGATGTCCATATACGTTGGACCTTGCCACGGATGGTTCTCGAGACGTTCCCGGTTCATGGCGGCAAATTGTCGGCGGGCCCCTTCAGGCCTGTCCGCCACCGAGCCGTTCAGTCCTTGAAACCATATAATTTCCGCGCCCGCAGCCACACCCTCGATGTTCCCCGCTGACAGGGCGGTCTCGTACTCGCGGTACACAGGCGGCTCCTCATCACTCTCAGTGTCCGGTTCGTAGCCAAACATCCCCGTTCCTGCCAGAAAAAGCGAGGCAATTCGGTCGGGACGCCGGATCGCCGCATGCAAAGCAATGGAGCCGCCGACCGATGACCCAACCAAGTGCGCCCCGGACACCTTGAGATAATCCATCAGGGCAAAAAGACTGTCAGCAGGATCAAATAACGTCGCGGAATCGGAACTTTTCCCAGACCCGATTAAATCATAACAAACGCAACAGAAACGGTCAGATAGTGCCGCAATCTGCTTAACCCATTGCCGGCTGTCTGTTAAGGCCGAATGCAAAAAGAAGACGGCGGGCCCCTTGCCCGACACCTCGTAATGAATCCGTCCCAAGCCGTCAATTTCCAAACTTGGCATCCTATCCTCGCTCCTCGACAAGCCGCAAATCCCCTCGGGGGCACACGGCTTGTGATATTTTCCATAATTGTAGCAGAATCCATCAATGCCTTATGGACAAATCCGGACCCTTCCTGTCTCATAACTGATACGCCTGGCACTGCTCCGCGATTCACAGGATCAAAAATATTTTACCGAGCAACCTTTCAGGAAAAGCAGATATGATACCCTGTCTCTGGTCTCGTTTGCCATCCGCTCCCGCATTTTGCAGACCGGAGGCAACGGAATCAGACCTCAGAGACGCTTCGAGTGACATAGGGAGGCCCGAAATGCATTATGGAATTTATGAACAAGTAATTGACCGTCTTATGCAAACACTGATCCACGGTCTGGATTCTGACCGCAACATCATCGAGACATCCCCAATAGACGAAGCGGAATCTGCCGGCCTGCTTTCCCTCTATTTGGAACAAGTGGTCACTGTCGCCCTAAAGCGCCAGGGGGGAGACAATGTGCTCGGCCGGCGCATTCAAATCGTCAACGCTCTACTCAAGAAGCTTGCCGAGGAAACGGCAGATCCGGATATTCTCACGGCCCAAGTGCATGAAGACGCCCGGGTTCTTCTCGCGCTGCTTGAGAAGCGCAATGCCGCCCACGCATTCTCCACCACTGCTGGTTCACGCGCTGTGCGTCCTGTGACCTCGCTATCCCAAAGCTCTCTCTTCACTGGAGCCCGGCACGAGCCGAATATGGTAGGCGAACTTAAACGAGAGATCGTGAGTGCTGACCGCGTAGACCTTCTGGTCTCATTTATCAAGTGGAGCGGATTGCGGCTGATGTGGGATGAGCTCAGGCAATTGACCGAATCGGGCCGCACGCTTCGCGTGATCACCACTTCCTACATGGGAGCCACGGACATCAAAGCCATTGACGAGCTCATGACTCTTCCGAACACCACAATACGGGTGTCGTACGATACCCAGCGGACGCGTCTCCATGCAAAAGCCTATGTCTTCCACCGCGACACAGGGTACTCCACCGCTTATATCGGCTCCTCGAACATTTCCGCTGCGGCTCTCTTAGACGGACTCGAATGGAATGTGAAGGTGTCGCGCCAAGACCTTCCCGAGACTTTTGAGAAGATCGCGGGCACATTCGAGGGGTACTGGAACGACGGTGACTTTTTCCATTATGGGGTGGACGAGCGTCCCCTGTTGCTTCGGGCTTTAAAGGCTGAACGCCGGGCCGGTGATTCCGACACCTTATGGGTGCCGTTCGACATTGCACCGTACGGCTTCCAGCGCCAAATTCTGGAGAAGCTCGCGGCGGAGCGTGAAGTGCTCGGCCATTTTCGCAACTTAGTGGTGGCGGCGACAGGAACCGGAAAAACCGTTGTGGCCGCGTTCGATTACAAGCGCTTCGCCAGCCGCAGCCAGGCAAGGCCCCGCCTGCTGTTTGTCGCCCACCGGGAGGAAATTCTCCGGCAGAGTTTGGCGACATTTCGAGCCGTCTTGAAGGACCAGAATTTTGGCGACCTCTTCGTCGGGAGCCAGCAGCCAAGCCAAATCGAGCATCTTTTCGTCTCTATCCAGACGTTCAATTCCCGGGATCTTCCCCGGCACACCGGTCCTGACTATTACGACTTTATTGTGGTGGATGAGTTCCACCACGCTGCGGCCCCGAGCTACCAGCGCCTTCTCACCTATTATCAGCCTCAAGTGCTCCTCGGGCTGACCGCGACTCCCGAGCGGCTCGACGGACAGGATATCACGGCATACTTCGACCACCGCATCGCGGCGGAAATCCGGCTGCCCGAGGCCATTGACCGCGGCCTGTTGGCCCCTTTCCACTACTTCGGAGTGTCAGACATGGTGGACCTGAGAACCCTGCGCTGGCAGCGCGGGGGATACGACAAGGACCAGTTAGACCGGGTCTACACGGGAAATCGCCGGCGGGCTGAGCTGATCATCCAGTCGTTGAGAAAATACGTCACAGACATCAACCAGGTGATTGGACTGGGATTCTGCGTGTCTGTTGCCCACGCACAGTTTATGGCCCAGATCCTCAATGAAGCGGGCATAGCGTCGCTCGCCCTCACGGCCGCTTCTCCTGATGACGACCGGCAAAACGCCAAGCGCAACCTGACTCTCGGCCACCTGAAGTTCATCTTTGTGGTCGACCTCTACAACGAAGGAGTCGACATACCGGAAGTCAACACCATACTGTTCTTGCGGCCAACGGAAAGCCTGACCGTGTTTCTGCAACAGCTGGGAAGGGGGCTGCGTCTGACGGACTCCAAAGAATGTCTCACCGTCCTCGACTTTATCGGCCGCTCCCACGCCCGCTACCGCTTTGAGGAGAAATTTCGCGCCCTCTCGGCGACCACACAAAAAAGCGTCCGCCATGAGATTGAACAGGGCTTCCTCAACGTTCCCCGCGGCTCGTTCATCCAGCTGGAAAAGCAAGCCCAATCCTATATTCTTGAGAATATCCGCCATTCCTTGGAGACCAGTTCTGGCTTGCTCAATCGGATTCAGTCTTTTTCGGAAGATACCGGCCTCGAGGCCACATTAACCAATTTTTGCAATTACTACCATCTCACTGCCCGCGAGTTTTACCGGAATAACGTGCCCAGTTTTGCGCGGCTGTGCGTGCGGGCCGGGCTCGGCCAGCAGTGGGCTGAACCGGATGAGAAAAGCATCACCCAAGCCCTCAAGAAGATAAGCGCGATAGACTCGCGGCGCTGGATTGCTTATCTGCTGGCCTGCCTCAACGGCGAGGCCGCGGCAGCCCCGCACACCGCCCTCGAACACCGCATGCTGCGTATGTTTCACTACACGGTGTGGCCGGTCACGCTGCCTGACCGCGGTTT
>DAHWJO010000023.1:0-29018 GCA_027344105.1 Sulfobacillus sp. | reverse complement strand
CAAGGGTCGGTGATTAGTCCCCTGTTGGCCAACATCTACCTAGACGCCTTGGACCAAGCCATGGCAAGCCTACCGGGCATTCAATTCATCCGCTACGCGGACGATTGGTGCGCGCTGGCGCCGACCCAAGAAGATGCCGAAGCCGCCCTCAAGATGGCCCAGATCGTCCTCGACGAATTGCGGCTCACGCTTCACCCAGAGAAAACGCGCATCGTGAACGTGCGGGAAGCGGCCTTCGATTTCTTGGGGTTTACGTTCTTCTGGGCATCGTCCAAAAGCGGCCCCGGCCGTCCTCTCTTTAGCCCAAAACAGGCAGCCACCGAGCGCCTCAAGAATCGTGTTCGGGAGCTGACACGGCGAACCCGTCCGATGAATCTACAGATGGTGATTGACGACCTCGCACCGGTAATCCGGGGGTGGGGGCAGTATTTCACCATAAGCCACAACGGCAATTACTATCGTCTGGATGCTTGGGTTCGCGAGCGGTGTCGAGCCTTCGTGGCCAAACGCTGGAACCGCAGTCCCGTCCTCGATGCAGAATGGACCAATACCCGCCTCACCCACATGGGTCTGCCTTCTCTTGCTGTGATGCGTCAACAAGTTCTGGCGCAACTTCCTCGCCCTTAGTATAGGGCAACTATCGTCGGAGAGCCGGATGTGAGAAAACCACAAGTCCGGTTCGATGAGGGGACGGGGTTCCTAAGAACCCCTCCTACTCTACTCCAGATCCACGGAGGCATGGGCAATGGTGGTCACAATCCCCGGGGATCGTGCCTTGAATGGTTTTCTTGAGGACCGTCGGCCACAGGGCGGTCTGATGGAGGGCCAGCACCTGCAGTAAATGCGCCAGGCGCATGAGGGCATGGAATCCCTGCATTCCCTGCCAATCCCGAGAATACAAGTGCGTGTAATGGTATCCGAAGTGCTTTTCCCCGAGGATATGTTCCTCAATGTCCCACCGATGCCGAGCCATACGGTTGCACCGGGTCACGATGGTGCCTTTCGAAAAGGGGCGAGCGGAGACCCACGCCCAGGTGCTGTGATGCTCGCCTTTGGCATCGGTCCAGGTTTCCTCGCAGACGGCATAATGCACCACAGTGCGACAGAGCCGGCCAGTCTGGGGATCATGCCATTCGTAGTCCAACTGGTTGACCCACCAAAAGTGTTGGGTGCGATTGCCCCAGACATGGTCGTAGACATTCTGCGGCTCCAGCCCATGCTGCCTCTGCGCGTCGGCCTGGAAGGTTTTGAGATTGCCCGCTTTGAGCACCAGCATAAAATCCCATCGCTGAGCCCGCAAGAATCGAAATAAAGGCCCATTGGGGTAGAGCCCGTCGGTCAAGATGGCCAGTTTCAGTCGAGGAAACGCCGCCTTCAGGCGGCGCGCCAACCGATAAAACGCTTTAAGTTCCGAGTCTTGCTTCGTGGCGGGCGCGGCGTCGCCGGCATTTTCGCAGAATTCCGCCATGAGCGGAATCGCGATCCCTTGCGGACACACTAACACCGCTTCGACCACGTAGGCTTGATAGACGGGATCCCCCGACTTCATCTGTTTGGTGAGGGCCTCCGGGGCCCACGGGTAGGCTGCGCTCCACTTGAGCGTGCCATCCACCGCAAACAGGTAGTGCTCTAGAACCATGCAACTGGCGGGCCGACGGTTCCGGAGCAACCGTTACACCATATCTCGGAACCGCTATGGCCACGGTTTCAATCTTTAATACTTCACAGGTTCCGTATTATGCGCTGATTCTGCCCGGCGTGTCCGGCTGACTGATTGTCCGGCGGCTCTACATTTCGAGCCATGCGTCCTGCAGCGCTCGTGCCATTTGATTTTTGTCGGTAAAAGCTCTACAATAACCTCTATTAAGACCTTCGGGGCGTGGTGAGAGGCTTTTGGCCTCAATTCCCGACCGGCGGTGATCTCACGAATGTGAGCAGCCCGCGAGCCATTATGGCAGGAGTCCGGTGAGATCCCGGCGCCGACAGTACAGTCTGGATGGGAGAAGGTTGTAGGCCTGTGTGGTATTGGCCTATTACAACTTTGCCATCCCCCGAATCTGGGGGATTTTTTGTTATGGGGGGAGAAATTTGAGCAGTCCAATGATGCGCCGCGCGCTGCGGCTGGCTGGGCGGGGACGCTACAGCACATCCCCCAACCCCATGGTGGGCGCAGTGGTGACAGATGCCTCGGGTCAAGTCGCCGGGGAAGGCTATCACAAGCGGGCTGGGGGGCCTCATGCCGAAGTCGGCGCACTGGCCCAGGCAGGAGTCCGGGCTCAGGGAGGCACTTTATACGTCACCTTGGAGCCGTGCAATCATACGGGGCGCACCCCTCCGTGCACCGATGCCATTATTGCCGCAGGAGTCGCCCATGTTGTGGTGGCCATGACAGACCCTAATCCTGAAGTCAAAGGCGGGGGAATCGCCCGGCTCAGGTCTGCGGGCATCACCGTCGAGGTGGGGGACGGCGGGGAGGAAGCAGCTTCGCTCAACCAGGCTTTTGTGACATGGAGCCAGAAGCGCCGACCCTTTGTCACCCTGAAGGCGGCAATGAGTCTGGACGGGAAAGTCGCCACCAAAACCGGGGATTCCCGGTATATCACTCACGAGCAGTCTCTGGCTGTCACGCATACCCTGCGCCGCCGCCACGATGGCATATTGGTGGGGGTGAACACGGTTCTCACAGACGACCCGGCACTGACGTACCGGGGACAGGCACGGGGTTCTGACCCCGTGCGGATTATTCTGGACAGCCACGGACGCACCCCCCCGTCTGCCCGCGTGTTTTCCCAAGACTCCCCGGCGCCCACCCTGGTCTTCACAACCGCACAGACATCCGCTTTCTGGCAGCGGGAGATTTTTTCGGCGGGCGGTGAAGTCATTGAAGTGGCCGCCAGCCCGTCGGGCCGGGTCAGTCTGAGTGACGTGCTGAGCGAATTGGCGTTGCGGCACCTGCTGTCCCTACTCGTGGAAGGGGGGCCCACTGTTCATGCCGCGTTTATTGCCGAGGGTTTGGCCGACGAGTGGTACGGCTTCATCGCCCCCCTCATCATCGGCGGGCAGGCCCCGGGACCCGTGGCAGGGGCGGGCGCAGCCACCTTGCCAGAAGCATGGCGGCTCGAACCTCTGGACATGAAAAGGCTCGGACCCGACGTGCTGGTGCACGCCCGCTTCCTGCCTGCAGACCCTATTTCCCAGGAGGAGAATGCCGAATGTTTAGCGGACTGATAGAAAGTGTGGGCCAACTGGCCGCAGTGCAGAATACGGGGGACCCCCATGCCCGCACCCTCACGGTGGAAGCGCCGTTTGCCGCATCTTTAGATCTGGGAGAGTCGGTGTCCGTCAACGGCGTGTGCCTGACGGTGACCGCCCAAACGGACCATTCCTTCCAGGTGGAGTGCACCCCGACCACCTTAGCCATCACAACTTTGGGCGGCTTGCCGGTCCCCCATCCAGTCAATCTCGAGCGTTCGGTCACCCCGTCCACCCGCTTGGGCGGCCACTGGGTTCAGGGCCACATTGACACTCAGGGGAAGGTGGAAGCCGTAACCCCCGAAGGGGAAGCCCGCCATGTCACCTTTTCCTATCCCCCAGAATTCCGCGGACTCATCGTGCCCTTTGGCTCCATCACCGTCGACGGAGTCAGCCTCACCGTAGTATCGGCAGAGCCCGGCCGCCTTCAGGTTACTTTGATTCCTTATACCCAGAGCCACACTACTCTGGGAGCTCTTGGCCCCGGCTCTGTGGTGAATCTGGAGTTTGACGTTTTAGGCAAATATGTCCAACAGCTGTTAGATCCCTACGCGGGACAGGAAAAGAGGCCAACGGTCCAATGACAGAAGAAAACCTGTTAGAGTTCAATACCATCCCGGAAGCGCTGGAAGCCTTGCGCAACGGCGAAATTATCGTCGTAGTCGATGACGAAGACCGGGAGAATGAAGGAGATTTAGTCATGGCGGCCGATTTCGTGACCCCGGACGCCATCAATTTCATGGCCCAGTGGGGACGCGGACTGATCTGCGTGCCCATGACCGGAGAGCGGCTGCAAGAACTCCAGCTGCCGTCCATGGTGGGCGCCCCGGATGAGTCGATGGACACGGCGTTCACCGTTTCCGTGGATGCCCGCCAGACCACTACCACCGGCATATCGGCCCATGACCGCGCCGCCACCGTGCGCGCCCTCATTGACCCGGCCAGCCGTCCCGAGGATTTTGTCCGTCCCGGCCACTTGTTCCCGCTGCGGGCTAAGGACGGCGGTGTGATGCGGCGCCCGGGCCACACGGAAGCCAGCGTAGACCTAGCATTTTTGGCCGGCCTGACGCCCGCCGCCGTCATCTGCGAGATCATGGATGACAATGGCACCATGGCGCGGCTGCCCCGGTTGCAGGAATTCCGCCGGGAGCACGGACTCAAACTGATCACCATTGCCGATTTGATCCGCTACCGCCGCCACCAGGACACGCTCTTTGTGCGGGAAGGCCGCGCTCAGCTGCCAACCCGCTACGGCACGTTCACGGCGATTGCCTACACGGAGAAAGAGACCAAGGATACACACTTGGCGCTGGTGATGGGGGACGTCTCCAACGGCGACCCGGTGTTGGTGCGGGTGCATTCCGAATGTCTGACCGGGGATGTATTCGGCTCCAAGCGCTGCGACTGCGGCGATCAGTTGGACATGGCCCTGCGCATGATTGCCCAAGAAGGCCGGGGGGTGTTGCTGTATATGCGCCAGGAAGGCCGGGGAATTGGACTGGCCAACAAAATCAAAGCCTACGCCCTGCAGGAAGCCGGGTATGACACCGTTTCCGCCAACCAGGCGCTGGGGTTCCCCGCCGATTCCCGCGATTACGGCGTCGGGTCGCAAATTCTTGCGGATTTGGGTGTGCGCGACATGCGCCTTTTAACCAACAATCCCAAAAAGTACCACGCGCTCGACGGATACGGCTTGCGAATTGTGGAGCGCATCCCCATTCACTCCGAACCCCGTGAGGAAAATGCCTTTTATCTCGAGACAAAAAAGGTCAAAATGGGACATTGGATGGACTGAGAGTCCGCCCATTGCACCCTTGAAGAGAAAGCGAGGTCTTATGCCTACCGTGTCAGAACACCAAGGATTTCTCACCACCTATCCAGGACAATCCTGGGCCATTGTGGTCAGCCGCTTCAACCAGCGGGTCACCGACCGCCTGCTCGAAGGGGCGGTCGACACCCTGATCCGCCACGGAGTGCCTGCAGACGATGTCGACGTGTTCTGGGTTCCGGGCGCGTTCGAGATTCCCAACCTGGTCAACGCGCTCAGCGGCCGGAAATACTCCGCCATCATCACTTTGGGCGCCATCGTCCGCGGGGAGACTCCCCATTTTGACTTTATCGCCTCCAGCACGGCGGGAGCCATCTCTGATCTAGCCCGCCACAGCGCCATCCCCGTCATTTTTGGAGTGCTGACCTGCGATACCATGGCGCAGGCCGAGGACCGGGCAGATGGAAAATCCGGCAACAAGGGCGCTGAGGCGGCTTTAGCCGCGATTGAGATGGCCAACTTGTACCACAGACTCCAGGACTAAGACTCCGGGGCATAACCCCCGTTGGCCAGCCGCAAGCTGACCTCTCCGCTGATCACAGGAATGCAGCGGGATCCTTGCCGGATAAGGAGCGCACCGTCCTCGGCAATGTCTTCTGCTATTCCTGTAATCCGCCCAGAGGCTGCCCAGGCCTCCACTTCCTGCCCGAGCGTCACACTGGCCCGGCGCCATGCCTCGGCCACAGGCGCATTGCCCTCGCTCTCCCACCGTTCGTACCAGGTCTCCAAAGCCGGGGCGAGCGTTTCCCACAGCTCCTCCCGGTCTATCTCCCGCCCGGCTTGCTGGGAAATAGTCGTCGCCTGGGGAAACTCCCCTGGCACGGTGCCGCGCACGTTGATGCCCATGCCGACAATAGCCCAGGGGCGGGGATCGGTGCCCCCTTCCACCAGAATGCCGGCGTACTTTTTGCCCCCCATGACGGCGTCATTGGGCCACTTCAGTCCAGGGCTCAGGCCCGTCAGCGTGCGCACGGCGTCTGTGAGCGCGACCCCCGCCAACAGGCTGAGGATGCCGCCCTGCCGCAGTGGCGGGGGATAGAGGAGAACGGAAACATACAGTCCCTGGTCCGGAGGCGACCACCAAGCCCGCCCCATCCGCCCCCGGCCCGCCGTCTGCCGGCCCGCCATCACCGCCGCCCCCGCCGGCACCTCTTCCTGGCGCATCCTCTCCCGCAAGACCTGGTTCGTCGACCCAACACTGTCCAGCCGTGTCAGGTTCTTGCCCAGCCAGCGGCTAGCCCCGAGACGGTCCATGCGCTCCCCCTCCTGATCCCGGCCAGTCCATGACCCGGACCACCTCCTGGCCTGCCACCTGCGCGAGCAGTCGGGACACCTCCCCCACTCCCGGAATTGTCAGCGCGGGGGCAATTTCCGCCAAGGGTGCCAGGACGAACCGGCGCTGCGCCATGCGCGGGTGGGGCACCTGCAGTACGGCGCTGTCCAGCACCAAGTCCCCGCAAAGAAGGACATCGATATCCAGCGTGCGCGGCCCGAACCGTTCCACGCGCTCCCGCCCGCAGGCCTGCTCGGCTGCCTGCGCCTGTTTCAGTACCTCCTGGCAGTCCCACACGGTCTCGAGGCACACCACCGCATTGTAGTAATCCGGCTGCGGCGGCCCGCCTTGCGGTGCCGTGCGGTAGATGCCGGAGCACCTGATAATCTGTCCCGCCCGCTGCATGAAAGACAGCCCTTCGGCAAAACAGGCCAGCGGATTTCCCAGATTCCCGCCAAAACTGAGATATACCTCACGCATCGCGCCAGATCTCCACTTCGACGTACCCAACCACCCCATCCACCGGCGGGGCCATTTTCCTCACCCGGACGCCCACCTGCACCACCCGCGGCGAATCCAGCACTTCCTGGGCTATCCGCTCCGCCAAGGTTTCCAGCAGGTTGACCGGGGACGCCGCCATGACGGTGTTGATCCGGCGCACCACGGCCGCATAATTGACGGTTTCCGACAAGCGGTCATCGCGGGCGGCCAAAGTGGTGTCGAGCCCAATCTCCACATCCACCTGAAAAGGCTGCGGCACATTTTTCTCATGGGGCAGCGCGCCGTGTTTGGCCTGGTACTGGAGGTCATGCAAGCGGATCCAGTCAGTCATGGCGCTGCCACCGGTCTGCGACCGCTACGGCATCACGCGTTGCGGCCACATTGTGGACGCGAACCACATCTACATGGTGCGCCGCCGCCAGGGCGCACACTGCCGCCGTCGCCACATCCCGCCCGCCAGCCGCCTTCCCCGTCAGGGCGCCGAGAAAGCGCTTCCGGCTCGGCCCCAGCAGCATGCCGGCGCCGAATCCTGAAAACGCCGCCAGATGCTGCAGCACCGTCCAGTTGTCGTCCCCTCCGTAGGCAAATCCCAGGCCGGGGTCCACAAGGATGCGGTCCGGGTCAATCTGACCGTCCCCAGCCCTCTCGAGCCCGCTGGAAAAAAATTTTTCCATCTCGCCAATATCCACCGTGCCCGGCGCCCACGGCTCGTGGCGGTTGAACATCATGACCAGCCCCGCATCCGTCCCCGCCAGCACCCGGATCATTTCCGGATCCCCGCGCAGGCCCTGAATGTCATTGATGATATCGACTCCCCAGTCCACAGCACGGCGGGCCACTTCCGCTTTTTGGGTATCCACTGACAGCCGCAGGTCCGGCCACCGCCGCCGGATCTGGCGGATAGGCTCTTCCAGCCTCTGCCATTCCGTGTCGACATCCACGGGTTCATAGCCAGGGCGTGTGGACTCCCCGCCAATGTCAATAATGTCGGCCCCGGCCGCAATCAGATCCTCGACCCGGGCCAACGCCCGGGCGGGGTCCATAAACTGCCCGCCGTCTGAAAAGGAATCCGGGGTCACGTTCACAATGCCCATCAGCCAGGTTTTGTGCCCCAGCTCCAAGGGGCGGGATCCGCATCGAAAGACTCTCTTCACCAAGGATTGGCCTCCTGCCCGCTCTGCCGGTCATAGACAACCCGTCCAGCCACAATGGTCTTGTCCACCACACTGCGAAATTCAAAGGGATGGCCTGTCCAAATCACGACGTCCCCGTCTTTGCCCGGATCCAGCGAGCCTATCCGCTCTCCCACCTGGCAGAAGTCCGCCGCATTTTGGGTAATGGCCTGCAGGGCTGCCGCTTCCTCCAGTCCTTCCCGCACAGCCAGCGCCGCCGACACCACCAGGTACTGCACAGGCACGACAGGATGGTCGGTGATGAGCGAGATCTTCACCCCGCGCGCGGCCAGCATGCCGGCCTGGGCAAATCCGCGTTCCCGCACTTCGGGTTTGACCCGCGCCACCAGGCCCGGCCCCAGCGAGACGGGCACCCCATACGCCAGCAGCTCGTCGATGACCTTGAAGGCCTCTGTGCCGTGCTCAATAATTTGCTGCACCCCAAATTCCCTCCCAATGCGCAGGGCGGTCAGGATATCGTCCGCCCGGTGCGCATGCGTCCGCAGGGGGATCTTGCGGTCTACGACGAGCAGCATCGCTTCATGATCCAGGTTGCGGTCCCCGTCCGGGTCTTTTTCCAGGTGCCGCCGGTAGCTCAGCGCCGCCACAAAAGCTTCCCGCAGCGCCTTGGCCACGCCCATGCGGGTCATGGGAAATTTCTTGTCTGTACCGTAGACTCTCTTGGGATTTTCCCCCATCGCGCTTTTCATTCCCGACGGCGCTTTCAGGATCATCTCGTCCAGCGTCCGCCCAAACAACCGCAACGTGACCCCTTGACCTCCCACAACATTGCCGCTGCCCGGGGTGACCCAGGCTGCGGTGATGCCGCCCTGCACGGCATCTCTCAGCGCCACGTCGGCTGGGTTGAAGCCGTCCACGGCGCGGACCCCCGGGGTCAGGGGATTGGTCATCTCATTGCCGTCGGCCCCTTCCCGCCCTTCCCCGTCACTGAAGACGCCCAGGTGCGTGTGGGAGTCGATAAAGCCGGGCAGCACGTACTGCCCGTGCGCGTCAATCACCCGCGCGCTTTCCGGCACGAGCACATCCTCGCCCACGGCCACAATCTGTCCCTCATCGTCAATCAGCACGGTGCCGTTTGGGACCACTCCCCGGCTGATGGTTTCCACCCGTCCTCCAACAATTGCCAGCATTTCCATCCCTCATATCCCTGTATAATAGCGGCGCGGTGCGCGCGTGTGCGGGGGCGTTGCCCCTCTCCCGCCATCATACACCGCTTGGGCTCACGCGGGCAAAATCCCTGAAGGCAACCCTCACCAATGCGGGCCGCGCCAGACCCACCGGGTTGCCGGGCGTAAATTCCAGCGCACAATGCGGTACTCGGCGTGTGTGCTCTGCAAGAGGTATAGGGACCCTGTGCTGCCCACGGTGCCGTACACCACGCTTTTCACCGGCACCGTGCGCACTTTCAGCGTCGTCGTCCGCCCGCTTGGGGTCACCATCACCACCAGGGAATGTCCCGGCACGGTTAGATTGATCCCCATGTAAATCCAGCCCAAACGGTTAATCCCGAGGAACTCGCTGTGTACAATGGGCTCAGGGGACAGCACCGGCATCTTTCGCAGCAGGCGGTCCTGGCGGTCATACACCAGCACTTCCCGCTGATAGCGGTCGCCGCTGGCCGCTTCAACGTAGAGCCAGCCGTGCGGTCCCGCCTCAAAAGAACGCACGACCGCACTGATAGGGTAGGCGGCATCCACCTGAAGCGGACTGTCCCACTGGCTCCGGGCCATATTGATCACTCCGAGCAGCCTGCCCTGGGCGCTATACTTGGCCACCCACATTTCCGACTGTCCCCGGCCCAGCCGCACCCCCTCCAGCACGAGATTGCGGCCATCGGCCGCCAAGTGCCATATCGCCTCGGTCTGCCCGGGCGGCACTGTCAGCTGGATGATCTTGGAGACGCGCCCCCCGAGCAGACGGTACACCGCCAGCTGCTGATTATCCACGAAATAGAGCCCCCGGCTGGCATAGACCAAATCTTCGATGACAGCATCCGGCACCGCCACCGTGCGCCAAGTCTTGCCCGTTTCCACAATGCGGTGCTGATATGAGTCCGCAATCCAGAACCGGTGTTCCGCGTGCACGAACGCCAGAGGCCCATAACGCTGCCCGTCCAGGCCTTTGGCGATTCCCACGTCCTGCGGCCTCGATCCAAAAGGGGCGCTCCAGACCAGAGCCGGGTTGGGGTCGAGATGCCAAAACTGCACCCGGTGCACTACTTTCCCCGCAGCCAGCGCCATCAGAATCCCCAGTACCGCTATCCCCATTCCCGCTTTTTGCCTGCGGGATAGTTTCTTTGCCACGCGCCGTCCCCTCCTCCTTCACGCTATGCGCGAAGGCGCCGGGACATGTCCCTCTTCGGGATATCCCCTGCCATGTTCTTGGCAAGGTGGACCTGGCACGCGGCCTTTGTTTTTTGCCCCAGCACCGTTAAAATAGGGGAAACAGGCACAAGGAGGGCTGCTGCGGCAGCCCGGAATTTTTGTGTCCTGAAGGTTCGTTAAAAGAGGAGAAGCGCTTACGCGTTACCGACGACATGTTCCGGGCGCCAAGCCGGTGCCCGCGCTGCCAAGTCCCGAAGGGCAGCCGCAGTGGGAAGATTTTTTCAATCTACTGACAGACCACATGCTGGTCGGCGTGGACCTGCATACGGAAAAGTTTCTCTACACCAACGGGGCCTTGCAGAAAATGCTGGGTTATTCCGCTGAGGAATTGCAGTCGCTCTATGTGTGGGATGTCCTGTCTGAACCGTACAAATCCATGATCCAGTCTTCTGTGGCAGCTGGGCTCCACAACCCGGGCCACGTCACCGCAACGCTCGTCAAGGCGGTGAGGAAAAACCATGAATCCCTGTGGCTCCAAGCTTACGCGGCGTCTGTGAGCTATCACGGCCAGACCGTGCGCATTGCCAATTATATTGACGTCACGGAGACCATCACCCTCAAAGAGCAGATGGGCCAGGAGGCGGCCTCCTTTTACCAGGCGCTTGACGCCATCCCCACTCCAGTCGTCATCACCCGGGAAAAATTTCTCTATGCCAATCCAGCGGCGGTCGCGTGGTATGGCTATGAGCGGGAGGAATTCTACCGGATGAATGTCTGGGACATTCTTGACGTCCCCGACGACCTGCTGCACCGCATCCAGATCAATATCCGCCGGCGGCTGACCGGGGAATCCTTCGCGGAAGAGTACCCTCCTCTGCGGATCAAGGTGCGCAGCCTCCAGCCCGCATGGGCCCTGGTCTCCTCCCGCACCTTGTGGCACAACGGTCAGTGGGTCATCCTGGTGGTAGCCTCCGACGTGACGGACACCGTCGTGAAAGAGCAGAATACGCGCCAGGAAAAAGAGCTCTACCGCGCCTTGTCCGAAGTCGACAGCCTGACCGGCATTTACAACCGCCGCATGTTCGACCACCGCCTGGCGGCCGCCTTGAAGGCCAGGGCGGCCAGCCAGGCGTCCTCATGGGTGCTGATCATGTTTGATCTCGACAATTTCAAACAGCTGAACGATGCCTTGGGCCACCACTCGGGCGACCGGGTGCTCCAAGAGGTCGTCCGCGTCGTCCGTGCAAACCTGCGCGGCAGCGATTTTTTTGCCCGCTATGGGGGCGAGGAATTTATGATTATCTTGCCCGACACGTCCATGGAGGCGGCATGGCAGCTGGCGGAGCGGTTGCGCTCCGCCACTGGGCAGCATGATTTCCACACCGGAGTCCCTGTCACCATCAGTCTGGGCATGACTCCCTGCCAGCCCTATGATACCCCGGCAGAAACGGTCCACCGGGTCGATGCTGCGCTGTACCGGGCCAAAAGTCTGGGGAAAAACCGCGTGGAAACCGGTTGAGGACAGTTCAAGCGGTCCCTTGCGCAGCTCCGTACGGCCCCATGCGCTGGTGCAGGCTCCAGGCACTGGGCTTGTCGGGGGGATAGGTATCCAGCACCAAGAGGTAGTCGCGGGCCCTCGTCAGCGCCACATAATACAGGCGTTCCCGCTCGGCTGCAGCGCGCAGGCGGTCTTCGCCATCGAGCGCTTCCCAGTCCCGACTCAGCAGGTCCCCGGCAGCCATCGCCACACGGCCACTCTCGATCCGCAGCCCCGGGTGGGCATGCGCCGGTGCCGACTGCCAGTTGGCGACAATCACGACTGGCCATTCGAGTCCCTTGGCCCGGTGCACCGTGAAAATGTGCACCGCATCCTCGATGTGCGGCAAAGCGCCCTCCTCTTCCTTGTCGCGCTGGCGGACTTTCTTCTCGAGCCACTGGCAAAACCCATCGCTGCCCCAGGCATCTCCCAGATCCCGGCTTAAATCCGCCATTTTTTCCAAGTTGGCCTGAGCCCCCCTATCCTGCCGCTGCTCCAGCACGGCCGGCAGCGCGCTCCAGTCGTACAGGGCCCAGAAAAAGTCTTCGGCCCGCCACGACCACCACTGGCCGCGCCATTGGCGCAGCTGGGCCAAAGCCCTCACCACGGTCTCCGCTCCCTCCCCGCTGTCTTCCAGATATGCGAAGGTCCCTCCCCGCTGCCTGTGCGCCGCCAGCTCCGCATGCGATATCCCCACCCAGGGCGAGCTCAGCCAGGCTGCCGTGTGAAGCGCCTGCTGCGGCTGGCGCAGGGCTGACAGCAGCTGCTGAAATCCGCGCACCTCATCGCGCTCGAAAAAACGGATGCCCCCTTCCGGGGCGACAGCCATGCCCGCTTGAGCCAGCGCGTCCTGGTAAATGGACATCCCCGTCCGGCTCGGAATCAAGAGCGCTACATCCCCCAGCCGCGCCGGGCGAATGATCCCCGTGCCTGGGTCGGCAATATTCAGCTGGCCGGACCGGACATGGGTTTGCAGCCAGGCCGCAATAGTCCGCGCCTGAAAAAGCCTCTCGTCGTAGGCGTTTTTGTCCACCGGGCCCCCTTCCACCCACAGCCTGCGCGCTCCATCCGGCGGAAGAAACGGCGCCAGCGGCGTGTAGGGCGACACGTAGGGCCGGGCCGGGTCGAAATGGTCTGGCCAGTTGGCCGCAAACAGTTCATTGACTGGGCTGATGATTTCCGGGCGGGAGCGGAAATTCTGAACAATATCCAGCAACAGAGCCCCTTCCTGCTGCAGTTTTTCGCGGACCCTCTGGTAAGTTTCCACACTGGCCCCGCGGAACCGGTAAATGGACTGCTTCGGATCCCCTACCACGAAGAGCGAGCCCGCCGGCACCGGGGCCTTTGTCCAGGTCCCCCGCCACGCCGGGCTCAGCGTGCGGACAATAATTTCAGCCTGCACGGGGTCGGTGTCCTGGAACTCATCGACCATGATCATGTCGTACAGGCGCTCGTGGCCTGAATCCTGCCGTAGAAAATCACGGGCTTCCCAGAGCAGGTCATCAAACGTCAGCTGTCCGCTGCGCCAGCGGGCATCCTTCCAGTATGGCAGGAAACTTCCCTGCACAAGGTCCAGAAATTCACTCAGCAGGTAGTCGGCCAGCGCCTGCCGGAAGGTGTCCACCGACTCTTTGAGACCGGCGACCCATGCCTTCTGCTCCACCAAGGCGTCCGGATCTTTCCACTTCTTCCGGTTGCCTTTGGGAGCGGTGAGATTCCACGCGCCGAGAGCCCGGTACCACCCGTCTGGGGGAAGCGCCTGCAAAGACAGGCAGAACCGCCTGATCTCCTGCATCTGCAGCCAGCCCTGGTCATCCCTCTGCGCAAGTCTGGCCTGGCTGACCCTCTCTTCACTGGCGGCGATGGCCTCTTCCATCCAGGCTATGCCGGGTTTGACAGCCCGGTAGGGAGGGACGTCGGGCTCGCCGCTCAGAAATTTGGCCATGCTTTGAAAGCGCTCGAAGGGCAATCCCAGAGTGAGCAAATCCTGAGTGCGCCGCGCGGCGCCCGGATCCGTCTGAAGCCAGTTCCGGAAGGTCTCAGCAAAGAGCTGGTCCTGCTCATAGACATCCATCACCCGAAAATTCATTGGAACCGAGGCATGGTGCCCTGCAGTTTGGAGCAGGCGCATGGCAAATCCGTGGATCGTGGTAATGGCCGCCCCCGGCAGCAGGTCCAGCGCCCGGCGCGCCCGGCGCCCCGCTTCCGTGTCGCCGGCTTCTCCCGCCACCGTCTCCAGCCTCGATTCCAGCCGCGCCCGAATCTCCTTGGCGGCTTTTTCCATAAAGGTAATCAGCGCCATGCGCTCAATCGGAATCCCCCGGTCCACCAGCGCGTAGACTGTCCGCTCCACCATCAAAGTGGTCTTGCCCGTGCCGGCCCCGGCTTCCACCACAATATTGTGCGCAAAATCCGTAGCAGCCCGCTCCCGCGTCTTTTGGTCGACAACCTGATTCACCCGTCAGTCCTCCCATAGTGTCCAGTACTCTTGGGCCCGGCTATGCTTGCGCCGCGCTTCCGACTTGATGTCCGCAGGGCACAGCGCAGTATAGGCGCACAGCCGGCAGGGATCCTGGCCGAGACGCGGCAAAGGCAAAAATTCACCCGCCTGCATGCGCCTGGCCATCTGCTCCAAAATTTCCCCGAGCCTGATCTCGGAAAACTGCGCCAAGTCCAGGGATTTCTGCTGAAACTGGTTCCGCCAGGATACCCCCAGCAGCCGGGCGCTGACCGCCGCCTTGGGGGCCTGCTGCTGCACTGCCTGCCTGTAGAGCGGCATCTGCAGATTGTCCGGACGCACTTTGTTGGGATCAGGCAGAGTCCCGGTCTTGTAGTCCGTGATCTGGATCTCGTCCGTGTTCCACCCGTCGATGCGGTCAATTCTCCCCGAAAGCTGCCAGGTGACCGAACCCGCGGCGGCTTGGAATGCGACCGGCTGCTCCGTAAGCAACCCTTCCGCCTTGTCTGGGCGCACCATGGGCCAGGCTTGAAGCATCTCGCGCACAATATCCTCTTGGACATGGCGCAGCACTGGGCCCACAATCCGTTCCACCCCGGGAGACTGCCCGCACGCCTCCTCCACCCACCGCCTCACCGCGTCCGCTGAGGGCTCCTGGCCACTCTTGGCCATTTTCTCCAGAATCCGGTGAACCCACTGGCCGCGCATGGACGGCGGCACGGCAAACGGGTCGGCCGCAGCCTCTTCGGCGATACCCAGCACCCGCGCGTAAAAGAATGCCAAGGGACAGGTGCCGAACTGCTCCAGCGCGGATGGCGAGGATGCCATTCCCGCCACGGCGCGGCCCATCTCCCCGCCAATCACCCCCGTATAGCGGTCGAAGCCGCTTGAGTCCAAATGGCTCGCATACCACTGCGCGGGACCTTGGTCCCAGTCCGCCTCGCAAGCAGCCCGAGGCAGCCCGCGCACGGGCTCTTCCTCATCCTGGGGTTCAATGCCTTGAGGCCAGCGGGATCCATCTGGGTCCGCACCGAGCCACCATATGTCATGAGCGCCCGATTCTGTCAGCAGGTGGAGCAGGTGCAGGTCCTGCTCACGGCCATGGGCCGGTCCCGGCAAGCCAAATTCCTCCGCCAGAGCCGCCGGCCACAACGCATCCGGCGCCGGCTTCCTGGGAAACACCCCATCTTCTACAAAGGCCACAGCCATCACCTCTGCGGTCAGCATGCCAGCACTCACCCCGTGGGCCCAGCGCAGCCCTGACCCAGGCGCCATCTGCGGCTGCCGGAAAGGCAAGAGATCCCAGAGCTCCCCCAGCACCGCCAGGGTCGGACTCCACTGCCACTGGTCATACACGACCCAGCCGGCGGCCGCGGACAGCGCCTGCGTCAGGTCGGCCACACGGTGAAACCGCGCAGCTTGCTCCACCAGTCGCGCGACTTCCCCCCAAGAGGCGGCCCGCGCCACCTGCCCCGACCACTGTTGGGCAAACGCCCAGGCTTCGTCTCCCGCCACCCCCTGGGAGGCCATGGCCTCCAGCCAGTTGAATCGGTCCGCGGCGTCATGCTCATGGCGCACGATCCTCCAAAATGCTCCCCAAAGGTTGCGGGCCAGGTACTGGGTGCGGGTATCCTCGGCCATGATCTGGCCGCGGCGCCGGGCATACCGGATCAAGGGCTCTGGGTCTGGCGCGCCGACCACCAGCAGCGCATCTTGTCCAGACAGGGACTCCATCGTCCGCACCGCCTGCTCCAGTCCTGATGTGCCGCGGCGCACCCGCACCCCATGCTGGCGCGCAGGGGGCGGGCCGCCCCCCAACTCTTCCACCTGGGCTCCCAACTGTCTCCAAAGGGCGACCCACGGCTCCGCTAGGCTGTTTGGGTGTCCTTGCATCCAGGGCGTATAGACGGTGGTGGGATACCGGGAAGCCAGAGCTGTGATAAACTGCCACTGGGAGGCGTGCGCCTCCGCGTAGCCATAAAGAGCTAGGGAGCGCCAGGGACGGCGAACGCTTGCCGCTTTAGCTGCATACTGATATACCCTAAACTCATCGTAGACGGCCGCCGGGAGCACCTTTTCCATCCACTCGAGAATGCGCGGCCAGGGCACGCCGTCGAATGCCGGCAGGGAAATATGCCGGCGGCGCAGTTCTAAAGCATGGCGGACGGCGCTAAGATAGATACCCGGGACGTCAGCGGGCATTGACGCGCCCAGGTCCCGGGCCAACAGGTAGGCCAAGGCTTTTTCCATGCCGATAGGGGCCACCTGCACGCCATCTGGCAAGGCGGAACGGGCCAGATCCCACAGGCTGATAATGTCCCGCGGGTCCGTGGCGCCTATGGCCTGCAAGCGTTCTTGAAGAAATCGTCCCAACGTCTGGCTGGGAACCAGGGTGGCCCCCAGACCCTGTATGCCGCGGGAGTCGTCGAGCCACCGGTCAAGCAGTGCCGGCGGCGATCCGAGGACTAGTGTCACCAACACCGTACACCTCCCAGGCTTCATGGACTTTACCTGTTATATTCGTGCCGCAGGGAACAATCCCTGCAAGAAGCCGGGGCAGAAAAGAGGCGGCTCACCATGATTCGCATGATTGCGTGTGATTTAGACGGCACCTTGCTCGACCCGGAGGCCAGGGTGCGCCCCCAGGCCGCCAGCCATCTCCACCAACTGTGGGAGCAGGGCATTCACATCGTCGTGGCCACGGGCCGCAGCTGGCGCACCGCGTTGCGTGTCCAGCAAGATTTAGGGATTGCCGGACCCATTTTAGCGCACAACGGCGCGTATGTATTCGACCCCTCGAAAAGCCATCCGGATTTGTACCGGCACGGCGTGCCGGCATCACGGAACCAGGAAATGATGCGCTGGGGGTTCCGCCACCAAGCCGAATTGCGCTGTTACCTGGGATTTCAAAAACCTGTGCTGTTCACCCGGTTTCCCGAGGACTATGAGTCCTGGCGCAAGCCGGAGGACCGGATGATCTCAGAGTCTGTCCCGATTGAGTCCGACCCTATGGAGATCCTCTTGCTCGGCAATCACAAGGTGGACCAGTTTATCGACGATTTCGGCTGGAGCGGGCCCGATTACGAATTGACGGTTTTTTCCCATCTCGGCTACCGGGAAGTCAATATCTGTGCCCCTGGGGTGACCAAGGCCGAGGGCCTGCAGCATCTGGCCCAAATATACCACATTGAGGCCAGCCAGGTGCTGGCCATCGGAGATGGCCAGAATGACATTCCCATGCTGCAGTGGGCAGGGGTCGGCGCCGCAGTGGGAGAGGGACTGGAGGCCTGCCGCCAGGTGGCCGACTATGTCACCCCCGCTCCCTGCCCTGACCCCGTGTCCGCAGCCCTGTTATGGGCCGAGCGGCAGAGCCTGTTACGCCCTTTCAGCGCCAAACAAGGTTTCTAACAGGCCGATCCCGGAGCTGTCCAGCATGGCCGAGGCCAGGGCTTCGATGTCCACAGAGGGCGGGCGGTCGGCATCCAGCGTGGGGACGGTCCGCCTCACCCAGTCATAGACTTGGCGGGTCCCGGGCGCCATGAGGGCCGGTCCGAGCAAGTCTGCCGCCTGTGCTCCGGCAATCAGTTCGATCGCCAGCACCCTTTGCAAGTTCCCGACGATGGTCAAGGCTTTGCGCCCGGCTGTCGTCCCCATGGATACATGGTCTTCCTGATTGGCCGACGTGGGAATGGAGTCAACACTTGAGGGATGCGCCCAGACCTTGTTTTCCGACACCAGACTGGCCGCGGTGTATTGCGCCAGCATCAGTCCCGAGTGCAGTCCGCCGTTGCGGGTCAGAAACGCCGGCAGCCCGGACAGACTGGGATTGACCATGCGCTCTATGCGCCGTTCGCTGATGCTGGCCCACTCCGCGGCCACGATGCCGAGATAGTCGAGAACAAGCGCCAAGGGCTCCCCGTGAAAGTTCCCGGCCGAAATCACCTCGCCCTCTTCCGGAAACAGCAGAGGGTTGTCTGTGGCGCTGTTCAGCTCCACCGACACCACATCCATGATATGGCTGAGACCGTCCCGGGCTGCGCCGTGGACCTGGGGGGTGGCGCGCAGGGAGTAGGCGTCTTGCACCCGCAGCTGCCCAGGGTCCGTTGTGAGCTGGCTTCCCGCCAGCAGGCGCCGCAGGTGGTCCTGCACTGTGGCCTGGCCCGGATGCGGGCGCACCCTCGCCACGGCCGGGTGAAAGGCCATGGGAATTCCCCGCAGCACATCCACACTCAAGGCGGCTGCCGCATCGGCCCAGTCTGCCAGCCACTGGGCCTGCTGTCCGGCCAGGACTGCCAGAGCGCCCATCGCCTGCGTGCCGTTGATTAAGGCGAGTCCCTCCTTGGCTTCCAGGATAACGGGCGCAAGCCCGGCCCCGCTGAGCGCGGCGGCCCCCGGCAGCACCCGCCCGCCATGCACGGCCTGCCCCTCTCCAATCAATACCAGCGCGAGATGCGCCAGGGGCGCCAGGTCTCCGCTCGCCCCCACAGATCCCTGGGAGGGGATGACCGGCAGCACGTCCTGGTTGAGCATATCCACCAGCAGCTGCACGACTTCCGTGCGCACCCCGGAGTAGCCTTTGGCCAGAGCGTTGGCTCGGAGCAGCATCATCCCCCGCACCACGGCTGGAGAAAAAGGCACTCCCACCCCGGCGGCATGGCTGCGCAGGAGGTTGACCTGAAGCGCCTGGCGCTGTTCGGCAGGAATCACCACGTCGCTGAAGCGCCCAAATCCTGTCGTGACGCCGTAGACGTTGCGCTCTTCATTCAGGTAGCGCGTCACCATACGACGGGAGGCCGCCATGTGGATGGCGGCCTCCGGGCTCAGTGCAACGGGTCGGTGATTTTCTGCAGTATCATAGGCTTGTCTAATGGTCAGGCCCTCGCCCGAAAAGATTACGGTCGGCATATAGATTCCCCTTCCTAAGTCAGGTCAATTGTCTTGCGGCCGGATCACAGAGGTTGCCCGCTGTGATTCCCGCAGATGCTCCGCGCGCGCCTGCTCGATGTCTGGCAGCGTCAGAGCCATGGCCGTGTCCACATAGTCAAAAATGTCAATGCCACGGAAAAAGAGACTGTTGTACGCGTAGGCCAGCTCCTCGGGGTTCTGGAACAGACCGATGAACTCCCCGATTTCCCTCTTCTTGGCGCGCTCCAGATCCGCTGCGGTCAAAGGCGCCCGCCCGAGGGCCTGGGTCAGTTTTTCCTCCAGCAGCTCCGGCTGCGGCGTCTCCCCGCCCAGGGCACTGAAGCCAAAGGTCGTGGACCCTCCGTAGCGGGCATAAAAACGGTCGTTGATAAGCCCCTGGCCATAGAGATCCTGGAAGAGCGGAGAGCTTTTTCCGCACAGCATCTGCCACATCAGCCCGTAAGTGATTTCCTGGCGGAGCAAGGCCGGGCCCGTAAGCCCAGTCTGCGCATTCTTGTAGCCCATCACAAAGAGAGGCATGGACACCACCATGGACTTCTCCACATGCTTCTCTTTCACCCCGGCAGGCTCAGGCGGGTATACCGGGACCACCGGTCCCTGGAGCCCGTACCCCTTCGGCTCCTGATTGCGCCGCACCTCGGCAATGATCTGCTCGGGGTCCACGTCCCCTATCACCAGGAGAATCATATTGCTGGGATGGTAAAACGTGCGGTAGCACGTGTACAAGTCCTCGGGGGTGATGGTGCGGATGGATTCCACACTGCCGGCAATGTCGATGCGCACGGGGTGGGTCACATATAGCGCGCGCATCAGATTGGAATGCAGGCGGTCTCCCGGCATATCCAGGTACATCCGAATTTCCTGCTCAATGATGCCCTTTTCCTTGTTGACATTGGCCTCCGTAAAATACGGGCGCTGCACAAAGTCGAGCAGAGTTGTCAAATTTTCCATCACATGGCTTGTCGTCTGGAAGAGAAAAGTGGTGGAGGTGTAGTCGGTGTATGCGTTCGATGACGCTCCCAGCCGCGCAAAATCATCAAAAGCGTCTCCGCCTCCCTCTTTCTCGAACATTTTATGCTCGAGAAAGTGGGCAATGCCGTCCGGAACGGTCACGACCGCCTGCGTTTTCGGATCATGAAAAGCATTGTCAATGGATCCGTAGCGGGTGGCAAACGTGGCAAACGTTTTGTGAAATCCGGGCCGGGGAATGACGACCACCGTCAGACCCGACGGCAGCACCGCCTGGATGCGGCGCTCCCCAATTTCTGTGTTCTCAAAAGTTTGGGTCATCAGGCTCACTGGACACTCTCCTTTCCCGCTGCATCCCCGTCTTCCGACTGGGTCAAAAAGAATACCGTGTCCAGGCTGACCATTTTGGCCACCGCTGTGACCTGATCCACAGTGACTGCGCGCAGGGCTTGGATCAACCCGGGCCCGGACAAGCCACCGCCCATCAGCGTATGTTCCAACTGCCGCCCAATCAATTGACTGGCGCTGTCTTCCTCAGACAAAATGTCGTTTTCGAAGGCCCGCAGGGTAAACTCCCACTCCTGGTCGCTAATGTCCCCCTGCGCCATGGCGTCCAGCTGTTCGCCGATAATGCGCACCGCTGGGTCGAAATCCTCGAATTCTATTCCCGCCCCCACCAGCATCGAGCCGATGGCCGCGTCCAGCCGGGCATAGGCGTAATAGGCCAGAGATGCCCGCTCGCGCACATTGAGGAACAATTTGGAGTGGGGGAATCCGCCCAAAATCCCTGCATACATCATGAGCGCAGGATAGCGGGCATCCGTCATCGTGATCCCCGTGTGGTACCCGATGTCGACCTTGCCCTGGCGGACATCCTGGCGTTCGATCAGCGTGCGGTTGTGAAAACGCTGGGTATAGGGAACGATGGGCGCAATCCCGGCGGCCGTCTCCCCCTGGGTGCCCGACATAAACTTCCGCACCGCCTCAGGATCCACATTTCCCACTGCGAACAGCACAAAAGGACGGGTTCGGCGCACCTGCCGGTAATATTCCAAAAGACTTTCCGGGGTAATCCGCTCGATATCCTCCGCCCGCCCCAGCTTCCTCAGGCCAAACGGTCTCCCGTCCGCCATCTGCTCCACCAGACGGGTCAGGGCATACTGCCCTTTGTCATTGATGAGAGCCTGAATCTGCCGGCGCAGCAAATCTTTTTCCTGTTCCACGACCGGGGCACGGAATCCCTCACCCTCCGTGAGGGGGTGGTCGAGCACTTCCTGGAGAAATTCCAGGCCCAGCGCCAGAGTGTCAGGATGGCCCGGCAGGTATTGCCCACTGACAATTTCCAGATGAAAAGACAGCAGCTGCTTGTCGCCGATCTTACCCACGTCGGCCCGGAATGCTGCTCCGTACAGTGATTCCAGCGTCTGTTCCATAATTTGAAACGTCGGCCACTTTTTGGTTCCCCGCTGCATGACGTGAGGAAGCAGCGCCCCTAGAGCGGCTTCCTCCTGGCTCAGCTGATTAATCCAGAAGGCGTGCAGTGTGATGGTCTTGAAACGGTTGGTAGGGAAACAATACCACCCCGTGCCGTGATGCATTTCTCCCACAAACCCTGATTCCTCCGCAATGGACAAACAGTCCACTCCTTTCGTGCTGATACCATAAGAATAGCCTGAAAGCCCATGAAATATCACGGGCTTTCAGGGCTGTCCCGACTAAATGGCGACTTCGCGTCCCTTGACAATGGACTGCAGTTCATCCGACAGCAGCGTCTCTTTTTCCATGAGGGTCAGCGCAAGGCGGTTGAGCGTCATGCGGTGGGTCATCAGAATGTGCTTCGCCCGCTGGTATTGCTCCATCACCGTCTGCTGCACCTCGCGGTCGATGGCTGAGGCGACGTCCTCCCCATAATCGCGGTCGCGCCCAATGTCCCGGCCCAGAAACACCTGGTCCTGTTTCTCCCCATATGTCATGGGGCCCAGTTCATCGGACATGCCGTATTCGGTAATCATCTGCCTCACCATCGACGTCGATTTCTCCAAGTCGTTTTGCGCTCCGGTGGAGATTTCGCCAAAAACCAGCTCTTCAGCGGCCCGGCCGCCCAAAGCCATGGCAACCTGGTCCAGAATCTGGGACTTCGTGACCAGGTAGCGGTCTTCATCCGGCAAGGGCAGCGTGTAGCCCATGGCCATTCCCCGGGGAATGATGGTCACTTTGTGCACGGGGTCGCCGTGAGGCACCAGCATCCCGACTAGGGTATGCCCGGACTCATGAAAGGCCACCGCCTTCTTTTCCTTCTCGCTGATAATGCGGCTCTTCTTTTGGGGTCCAGCCATAATGCGCTCGGCGGCCTCTTCGAAGTCGTTCATGTGAATCGTGCGTTCGCGGCCGCGGGCCGCGAGCAGCGCCGCCTCATTGGACAAATTCGCCAGGTCCGCCCCGGTGTAGCCGGGGGTCCTCTTGGCGATCACGCCGAGGTTGACATCGTCCGCCAAGGGCTTGCCCCGGGTATGCACCTTCAAAATCGCTTCGCGTCCGCGCACATCCGGCCGGTGGATGATGACCTGGCGGTCAAAGCGTCCGGGACGGAGCAGCGCTGGGTCCAGCACGTCCGGGCGGTTGGTGGCGGCGACGACAATAATTCCCTCGTTAATTCCGAATCCGTCCATTTCCACAAGCAGTTGGTTCAGAGTCTGCTCGCGCTCGTCATGGCCGCCGCCGTAGCCAGCGCCGCGCATCCGGCCCACCGCGTCAATCTCGTCGATAAAGAGGATGCAGGGCGCGCTCTTCTTGGCCTGGTCAAACATGTCCCGCACCCGTGAGGCCCCGACCCCGACAAACATTTCCACGAAAGCCGAGCCGCTTTCGGAAAAGAAGGGCACACCGGCCTCCCCGGCCACTGCCTTCGCCAGCAAGGTTTTGCCGGTGCCCGGAGCCCCCGACAGCAAAATCCCCTTGGGAATCCTAGCACCCAATTCCAGGTACTTTTTGGGGTAGCGCAGGAAATCGACAACTTCCTGCAGTTCCTGCTTCTCTTCCTCCACGCCGGCCACGTCCGCAAACGTGACCCGGTTATGATCATCCGTATGCAGCTTGGCCCGGGATTTGCCAAACTGCATGACCCGGTTGCCGCCTCCTTGCGTCTGGCTGAAAAAGAAATACAGCATAAACACAATCAGCAAGAGGGGCAGAATATTGCCCACCAGGCTCAGCCAGAATGAGGTTGTGGCCGGCTTCATGATATCCACCGTCACATGCTCCCCGGTGAGGGTGTTCGACAGGGAGGACGTGCCTCCCATGGGATACGTGGTCTGAAACTTCTTTCCGGTGCTGGTCGTCGCGTAAACCACATGAGTTTGGGGATCCACGCGGACACGGCTCACCTGCCCGCTATGGGCCATGGACATCAGGCGGCTGTACGATTCCTGTGTCGTTGTTGACGATTGTCCGCTCATCAGTTCCCACAACGTGACAATGAAGAGCACTGCCAGAACAATGGTCAGTCCTCCCCTAAGCCATCGATTCGTCAAGAAACGGCCTCCTCTCGCACTTTTGCGCCGCAAGCGGCGTGCATGGGCCAAGTTGCGTTATTATACCACAATATTATATTCCTTCTGGTGCCGGGAAATCCCGCGCGAAATACTGAATCCGCACGCAAGGCGCCTGAATTTCGCACCGCACCGATTCAGCCACGGCCAACCCCACCACGGCCAGCACCCGGCCGTCATCATTCTGGTCGACAATCACCGGCCACTGGCGGCGGCGGGCACCGGAAATTTTCTTATCCACAAAAATATCCTGCAGTTTCTTGTGATGCCCCGCCATGCCTGCCGGCTCCATGCGGTCTCCAGCACGCCAGGGTCTAACCGCCAGCGCCTGCCCGTGTTCCAGGGAAATATGGGAAGTCCCGGGCTCGGGTCCATAAAACAGCCCGGGGGTCACCACCAGGCGGTCTTGGCTCCCCAGCAGAACTTCCCCGGACCTGGGCAGGATCTTTTTAGCTGTCCAAGTTCCGCCCGCATCAGGCTCTGGCCGGCCCACAAGCCAGCCCCCGGCGGCGCCGCGGCTCACCTGCACGCCGCCAGGCCAGCTGGCGTAGCCAAGGCGGGCCTGGCGGATGTGGCGGCGGTCCACGCGCAGGCCATGGGCCTGCGCAATCTGCTGCAGGATGTCGGCTTGCACGGCAGGCAGCAGAGTGGAAAATTCCTTCGGCATCCGGACCACATCGGCATCCAGACTGACTGCCCAATCCTCAACAAATTGCGCAGACTGATGGCGGATCACCGCGTATTCTTCCCCAGCCCGGACCGCCAGGGAGGCCAGGGCTTCCTCCACCCGGGGATTGAAGCGCTGGCGCAACAGGGGCAGGAGCTCCCAGCGGATGCGGTTGCGCAGCCAGTACGGATCCCGGTTGGTGGGGTCCTCGCGCCACGGCACACCCTTCGCTTCAAGATATTCCCTGAGCTCCCCCGGGGTATAGGATAGCAGCGGGCGCACCACATCCCCCGCCCGCTCGCGCATGCCTTGAATTCCCTGGATCCCCGTTCCGGCAATGATGCGCATCAACACCGTCTCCGCCTGGTCGCGCTGGTGATGGGCAACCGCAATCAAGGCGCCTGGGGCCGAATGCCGGCAGTACCCGCGCAGGGCGCTGTAGCGTTCGCGCCGCGCCGCCATTTCCCAGGACTCCCCCGGGCGGCGTGCGATGCGCAGCGTTTTCACCTCCACCCCCATATTCAGGCGCTCGGCCAGCACCCGCACCACCCACGCGGCGTCACCGGCTGAATCCGGCCGCAGGCCATGGTCCACATGCACCGGCAGGATCGTTACCGGCCACTCGGCATTGACCTGCGCCAACAGGAAAATGAGCGCCATCGAATCCGCCCCGCCGCTCACCCCGGCCACCAACGTGGAACCCGGCTGCCAGAGCCGGCGCGCGGTCTCCAGAAATCTCTTCTCTAGGGTCTCCCCACCCATATATCCGTATCCCCGCGTGATTTGGCATACTCTGCAAATTCATGATATACAACGGCCGTTCAGTAGTCTATCCATTCTGTCTGCGATTGGAGCGCCCCATCAGGGCACCTGTGAATTTTCCGCCCTGTCCCCCACCGGATGCAGCACCCGCGGTTCAGCGCCGGGAGGCCTTGATGGGCTGGGGAGTGATCCGCTGCCACTCCCCAAGGGGCTGCCCGTGGGCCGGCGCCGCTGCCTTCTTGCCGTGTGCTTGTATCTGGACCACCATCACGGCGGCATCGTCGCGCCCGTCTTGATCGTGTCCCAGCATATAGCTCAAAATCATTTCCGCCATGACCTGGGGTTCTGCGCTCGGCATTTCCTGCAAAAACTTGGCCAGTGTTTCTTCTGCGTGCGGGTCGGAGATTTCAAGAGCACCGTCTGTGACCATCACCAGCACATCCCCCGGATCCATCGTATGGTACACGGGATCCACTTGCACTTCTTGCAAAATGCCAACAGGCAACGCGTGCGAGCGGATGATCTCCACGTGGCGGTTCCGGCACAGAAAAGTAGGCGCCGCCGCAACTTTGACGATTTCGGCTCCCCTCCCCGCCCGGTCCACCAGCAGAAGGTCCAAGGTGGCAAAATGGTCTTCCACCGACCTCAGCAGCAACGTGGTGTTCACTGCGCGGACCGCCAGCATCTGATTGAACCCCGCCCGCAGCAGCTGTTCCAGCAGGGCCACGGCGGTACCGCTCTCCCATGCGGCGCGGGGACCCACTCCCATGCCGTCAGAGAGCGCAAAGACAACCCGCTCCCGGGACAGCTCGCACACCAGTTCGCTGTCCCCTGTGACCACCCCTCCGCGCCGCGGCCGCTTGGCCACGCCGACCCGGCAGTCCAGGGCAGGCTGGGTCTTCTTGACGCTTTCTTTAGGCCCTCTGTCCAGGGCCAGATCCTGGGCCATTTCTTTGATCAGGGAGGCCAGCCCGTCAAGCTGGCGCTCGGCCAGCGCCCTCGACTCTTTCACCCGCAGCCGGAAGTGCGCCCGCTCCCGCTCTTTGCCCAAAGCCAGGTTCGCCGCCTGCACAACGGCTTCGGGCCTGATGCAGCGCTTTTGAAGGTCCCGGCTCAAATCGGACACCGTCAGCAGGTCGCCAGACCCTGGCGCCGTCAGATCCAGAATGCCGCGATATGAGCGGTAAAATTCATCTTCCCAACAGGAACGGTAGAGAGAGCACTTGCGGCAGACTTGCGCTACCACCGACTCCACGAGATTGGTGTCCGGACCGGGATCCGCCTCTTCGATCTGAAAGGCGCGGGCCATCTCCTTCATCACTTCCGCAATCTGTTCCATCCGCGCCGGCAGGAGGTCGGGCCGCTCTCCCGTGACCAGCACGCGGACCCAAGTTCTAGCCTCCTCCACAAAGGATCCCGGCACAGCCTGGAAAAGCACACTGGCCGTACCTAAAGACACCCACAGCACGGTCATTTCCTGGGGCAGGCGCACCAAGACCGCGTACAGCACAATCCCTGCCATCAGTCCCACCGGCGCCAGCCGCCACTGCCGGGAAGCCAGAATCCCCGCTAGAAATCCCCCGGCCACAAGGATCCCGAGACCGCCGCCAGGACCCGTGCCCCGGACGGCTAAAGTAAAACCCAAAGTCGCGCCGGCCACCGCCCCTCCGGCTGGGCCATTGAGCACGGCCGCTCCCAGAATCAGCAGGCCGCCCACGACTAGGCTCGGAGCAAAAGGGCCAAACCGCCAGCCCTCCAGTCCGGCAATCAGCGAACCCGTCGCCGCCAAGCCAATGACCAGAGTCGCCTGATTTCCCTGGCCCGTGTCCAGCACCTGGATTTGCCGCACAGCCGCCCAGTAGAGCAAGAGAGCTCCGACACCGACCAGTCCCGCTATAATCAGTTCAAATCCGCTGATCCCTCTGCCCGCCAGGTAGAGTCCTCCAGAGCCCAAGGCCACCAGCGGCCACCGCATCCATTCCCGGCCGGCCCGGTGCCACGGCACCGGGATTGCGAGCGCCATGCCGCAGATCACGAGGGCCGAAATCCAGTTGATGCCGAGGACTGTCCCCGCCAGTCCGCCCAGCAGCACCGCCCCAAATACGTAACGCCACCGGGGCCATACCAATACCAGCACAATCCATAAAAACGGTGCCGCCCGGTGAAAAATCATCGCCTGTCCCAGGACCAACCCGACCAGCGCCATCACGACCCGAGCCTTGCGCCTTGCGCCTTTTCCGATCTCCTGAACGTCTGGCGCCGGTTCTTTTGTCCCCATCGCCGGCATATTCATTGATAAGCTTCCCGCCATCTGGTGTTCCTCCCTCTTTACAGTTCATTTGGAACCATAACAGAAGACAAGAGGCGCAATCTGGAATTTACTGCCATTTAATTCCTATAGTTTCTCGACACAATGGGAACCAAATCCCAAAATTGGGACACCTCCTTCCGGGCACGAAAAAGCCCCCTCACCCCCTAAGTGAGGAGGGCCGGAAAAACGGAAGAGCCTCTGTCAGAGAGACCTTCCGCCTATTTTATAGAAGAGTTCGAAACGGCGCTCAGCTGGTCCACCAGAGAACGCAGGTAGGCCGTGACATCATCTCTCAGGTCATCCCGGTCCAATGCCGCCTCAATCGTCGCCTTGATGAATCCCAGCTTCTCCCCCACGTCAAACCGCTTGCCCTCGTAGGCAACGGCGATCAGCCGGCCTTGGCGCGCTATCACGTCGAGTGCGTCGGTGAGCTGAATCTCCCCTCCGGCTCCGGGTTTGATGCCTTCCAGCACCGCAAAGATGCCGGGGTCGAGAACATAGCGGCCCATAATCGCCAAAGGGTTTTCCGGCGCCTGGTCAAATGGCGGCTTTTCCACGAGGTGGGAAACATGAAACGCGCGCCCGTCCACCGCCCACTTGCCATAGACAATGCCGTAGCGGCTGGCTTCTTCGCGCGGTACCGGCTGCACCGCTACGACAGACAGACCGGGCTTCCAATGGTCAATTAACTGCTTGAGCACCGGGGGGTGGCCCTGCATGACGTCGTCGCCCAGCAAGACAGCAAACGGTTCGTGACCTACGTGGCGGCGGGCGGAAAGGACCGCATGCCCCAAGCCCAGCGGCTCTTTTTGTCGAATAAAATGCAGGTCTGCGAGACGGGAGACATTCATCACCACTTCCAGCAAATCGGTCTTGCCGCGGCTCCGCAAATATTGCTCTAGCTCGGGAGTTCTGTCAAAATGATCTTCAATACTGCCTTTATCCCGTCCGATCACCACCAGCATATCATCAATGCCGGACGCCACGGCCTCTTCCACAATATATTGAATCGTAGGCTTGTCGATTAGCGAAAGCATTTCTTTCGGCTGTGCTTTGGTGGCTGGGAGAAACCGGGTCCCTAAACCCGCGGCGGGAATCACTGCCTTTTTTACATTCTCGTTCATAGACCTTCCTGCCTTTCGTCTCAGAATGTGCCCGGTCTATTTCCCCGGGGGCGGCGGGGCTGCCCTAGAGCAGGTGGTCGTGCTGCCCTTCCTTGAGGGCCTGAACGACTTGGCGGACGTCTTGGCTGCGGTCAGGCGACAAGATGAGGACCGCGTCCTTGGTTGCCACCACAAACAGGTCTTTGACACCGATGAACGAGACCACCGGCCCTTCGCTAATAGCCGTAACGTTCTGGCTGTCCACAAAAATCGCATGGCCGCGGGCCGCATTCTGCTCATCGTTGCGGGGGAGATGGCGTGCCAGCGCCGCGAATGTGCCCACATCGTCCCACCCGATATCCGCCG
>DAHWJO010000239.1:0-3606 GCA_027344105.1 Sulfobacillus sp. | reverse complement strand
CGGCTATTTTTCATGCGGCGGGGTTCGGCGGAGCAGCATGGGAAACTACAGGACGACGACACGTTACAGGTTCGGGATATACGCGCGCCGGGTTGTGATTTAGCGCAATAGGCAATGTCGTCCACTTAGGGTGACATGAGAACTCCTCTCTGTAGTCGGACCATGGGTCCGGTAGACGAGCGATAATCGCGACACCCTTCCCCATGTAGATGGCTTTCCCGTGCGCGAAGTACTATGAGCTCTCTCAAGTCCTGGCCCATTTCGCTTTCCGCCATGCCGAGCTCTACGATTTCGCCGAGCTCTCCGGGACACTCGCCTATCCCGCCCCCTACTTACTGCCTTCCCGGTCTTTGGACCCGGCCAACCCTCGGACGTTACCCCCGAAGGATTACGGCCTGGACGGCGCTCTGTTTGCGCTCAGCTCGAACCCTCACGGGACCTCACCCAAATCTCGATTCTCCATGGAGGTCGAGTCCTTTGTTAAACCCCCCCGGTGGAGTCTAGTTCGGCCTGCTTCCACCGCGGATGCGACTCCATATGGCGAAAATCAGGCTGAAAAATCAAGGCCGCGCAAAAGAAGGCGATGACTAGGCCTCCCACCATCATAAGTCCCTGCGGCGACAGCAGCCGTGTACGCAGAATCAGGGCGGACAGGCCGTAACTCACCGGAGTGAGGCCAACGGACATGAGGGTCAGCAAAGACATGACCCGTCCCATCATGCTTTTTTCCACAATGGTCTGCACATAGGTGATCACAGGAATATTGGTGATGCTCATCGCTGCGCCGGATGCCGCCATAAAGACCACACCCCATTCCCAGTGCGTGACCACCGAAGCCGCGCTGAGACCCAGTCCGATGCCTGCGGCCGACAAGGCAATCCAGCGAAAATGTCCCCGCATGCCTTTCATAAGGACGGTGAATCCCCCGCCCGCCACCGCACCCAGACCGATCGCGGACTCTAAATAGCCATAGATGGTACCAGACCAGCCCCGGTCCTGCACGAGGCTGGGAAGGCCAATGTTGACGGGCCCCATGAAGAATAGGTTGATCAGCATGGAAGCCAGCATGAGAAACAGCAGAATGCGGATGCCCAACACGTAGCGCACCCCATCCCCCACTTCCGTCCAGATGTTGGAACGGCCCACTGTCTCCCCCAGTTCCGCGGGCCCTATGTGGATGAAGCTGATGGCCGCCACGCTTATCGCATACAGTCCCGCCACAATCGAGAAAATCCAGGAAAAGTGGCGGAGCTGAAGGATCGCCCCAGCCAACAGAGGTCCAAGCACCATACTCAATTGCTGAGCCGTCTGAATGAAGCTGTTGGCTACCGGCAAGGTTCCAGGCGGCAGCGCATGCGGGACCAATGCGCTCTGAGTAGGCCAGTAAAACGCATCCACGACTCCGAACAGGGTCGCCACCACATACAGAGCTGTCACATGAAGGGATACGTGGGATTGCGCCAGCCACGCTGCCAGGCCCACCAGAATGGCGGCCCGGATGGCCAGCGATGCCAGCATCAGAAGCCGCGGGCTGATCCGGTCCACTGCCACCCCGCCAATCAGCATGAACAGCAACCGGGGCAGAGAAGCGAGGAGCAGCGTTGTTGCCAGGTCGGCATCCGAATGCGTCAGTCTCAGCACAAACCAGGCCAGGACAATATAGTAGGCGCTATCGGCCAGGGAGGACAATGATGAGCCTATCCATAGCGGAATGAAATTGGGCTCGCGCCATACCGGGGTTTGTTTCATTTCCCGTCCCCGGCCGGCGGGGAACGGCGGACAATGCCGCGGCTGACCCACTGGTAGCCTGCCGGAATCTCGTCATTGTCGCTCACGAAATACTTCTCAGGAGTCATAAACCCCAAAGTTTGCAGGAAGAACACTTGCCCTGGCTCTGGGTTCCCGTCCTGCTGGGCTTGGGAATTCTCCATGGTCTGCAATTCCGCAATCAAGCCATGGTACCGGCGTATCCAGTCTTTCAGCGCGTGCGGGTTTACTTTAAATTCAAAGGCTCCAGACAAGGGCAGCCCGGAACATTCAGACTGCGCAAGTACTGGAAAAGCCGAAGCGGGGGTCGCATGAATCCTGGCAATAGCCATCTGCATCTGAGTCACCAGCACGTCTTGATACAACGTCGGATGGGCGTGCACAATCGGCAGCAATTCTTCATCTATCAAAAAGTCATAGGCGACGGCCCGGTAAAATTTCTGGACAATCCCATTTTTCTCTTCTGTGCGCTGTACCGCAATGAGGCCGTTGTGCTCCAGCTCTTTCAGATGATAATGCACCCGGGAAGGTGAGAGGCCCAGGCGGTCCGCAATCTGCTTTCCGGTTTCTTCGCGGGTAATCAAGCCACCCAGCAGCTGCATGCGCAGTGGGTCGTTGACAACTCGCAATGTCTCATGGTCACGAATGACGAAGTAGCGCCGCATGACAACCTCCCACAATAGTTAAACGTTCAGTATTTATTGAACGTATTATAGAGCAAAACCATGCTCGCAGTGCGTGAGACATATATTTTTTTTGAGCGCGTTGGCCCACGTCTCCAGGGAAGACGTGGGCCAGCGCTTTCGGGTTCCCAAGGCGCGGTAAAAGGCGTGCCAGGACGCCAGCCACGGGCCCGGACGAGGACATGGGAGAGCCCCTTCCGGGGTCCTCCCATATCATGAGGGTTCTACAGAGTCAACGCCGCCATGCATCCACGGCAGTCTAGGACCCGTATTGGCCCTCCAAAACGTCCCACATCCACGCGAAAAACCCTCCCGTATCGATATCTGTGGCCACCTGGAGAGAGCCAAGCGCTGCCCCCTTCACGATCTGCACCTGCCCTCTGCAGTGGGGGTCGCACCTCTCCACTGTCAGGTCCGCGGACAGCCAGGTGAAAAACTCCGGATGGGCAGCGGCGGCGACCGCGAGCACATCATGGATGGGCACTCCCTTGTCAGTAGCGTCGGGTTCATGGCCGGCGAAGAAAGTGAACAAGCCGTACAGCATCTCCCCAACCTGGCCCTTGAGTTGCCGGAAACGCTGAATGCCGCGTTGGGACAGCAGCGCCTTGTGGGTAACGTCTAGTCCGACCATCCGTATAGGGATCCCAGATCCCAGCACGATAGCCGCTGCGTCGGGGTCCACATAGAAATTAAACTCTGCGCACTCAGTAATATTCCCGCCTTGTAGCGCCCCGCCCATCAGCGATATCATACCAATGCGCCCGAGCAGGTCGGGGTGGCCTAAAATGAAAGATGCGACATTGGTCAAGGGGGCGGTGGCAATCCACGTCGCCGGTTCGCGATTTCCGGACATCTGGGACCTGAGCCAGCCAAGGGCTGGCTCAGGGGATTCCTGTATGGGTTGCGGGTCATGAAAATCATAGCCGTCGAGACCGGACGTGCCGTGAACAGAGCCGGCGGTGACCAGCGCCCGGAACAAGGGATGCTCCGCTCCCTGCCGCAGGGCAAGCGCCGGAACTCCGGCTGCGTCGATGACACGCCGGGCATTGCGCAACGTTTTATCCACTGTCTGGTTGCCTGCGGCCACAGTCACCCCCTGCACCGGCAGGCAGGCCAGGGCCACTAGCAAGGCCAGGGCGTCATCGTGCCCGGGGTC
>DAHWJO010000238.1:0-3608 GCA_027344105.1 Sulfobacillus sp. | reverse complement strand
CGTCACTAGGTCTCGGCCCCGCGCCGTGCCAATTCAGCCAGTTCAGCTTTCGCACCCGCATAAAAGACTCAAACAGCTGCTGGCTTAAAGGGTTTTCACTGATAGCCATAGGTACCTCGCAATTATGTTTTTGTTAGGCAACCTAATTATATGAGTGGAATAGTTAGGAGTCAATTGGCGCGGACGCATGGAAAAGCTTATACAATGGTGCGACCCGTGCCCCTGATTTAAGGTTTCTGACCGCTCGCTGCAATCTTCAATATTGAGGACGTGAGGAAGAAACGCCACCAACCCGAAGGGTTCATTAAAACGTGCTGCATTCCGGCCACACGACTGCCCGGTGTTTTTCGGCGGGGCTGCGTTCGGGATGAAGCACCTGCTTGTTGCGGTGGACCGCGAGCGCTTTGGCCGGTTGCGGCGCTTTTGCACGAAGAAACCTGTTCGCCTCGCGAAAGCCGCAGCGGGACAAGGCCTGTAAGACCGGACACCACGCCAAGAAGTGCTGACTGCGGTGGACTTGCTATGCCGCCATGGGCTTTCTTGCCCTTCAGTGCACACTGTGGGAACAGGCCGACTGTCATGAGAATAGGTGGCAGACGGGTGAAGTCGGTGCCTATCAGCTCACCTTGGGCACGAATAAGTGCCTTGTAGGGGTCATCCCCTATGTCGCTCATCGGTCGCATGCGATGCCCGCGTCCATTCATATTGCCGTGGAGGGCGGGCACTGGTGGCTGTCGTTTGCGTCAGACGATCCGGATGTGACGATGCCGGGACGCGATGTCGACGCCGCCACAGAGCAGATCGCCGAAGACTTGCGGCATTTGTCCCCCAATCAACTGGCCGAGCGTACGCTCGGCGGGGATCGAGGCGTCGCGAAGCCTTTGGTGATGTCGGATGGACAGGTCTTTGATCTGCGACCGGTGCAGAAATCAGGGATGCAGAAAACGCGGCGGCACCGCCAGCGCTGGCAACGACGGGCCGCGCGACGAAGAAAAGGGTCGCAGAATCAGAAGAAAGCGTATCGCCAGGCGGCTCGTTATCAGCAGTATGAGGTCAATGTCCGGCAGGAGTATGCGCACCAGACCAGTCATGCCCTCGTGGTCAACGCGGCGTACGATCTCTATGTGTTTGAGAGCTTGCCGATAAAAGAATATGACCACACGTCCGAAGGCGAAAAAAGACGCGCCAGGCCGTTTTCTGCCCAACGGGGCGAAAGCCAAAGCGGGCCTCAATCGGGCGATTCTCACCTCCGCGTGGGGGCAGGTCGTGACGTTCACACGGTATAAGGCGCTTCGCCGCGGCAAATTGGCCATCACGGTCCCTCCGGCGTATAGTTCGCAGGAATGTGCGGTATGCACATTCACTTCCCCGGACAATCGGCTGTCGCAAGCCGAGTTTGTCTGCCAACGCTGCGGACACGCGGACAATGCGGACCACAATGCCGCACTGGTGCTCAAAAAGCGCGGGATTCAGAGACTGTTGTCCTGAGATTCGCTCACTAAGCTACGCCAACGCACGCGGATTTTTCAGAAGCTAGGGCCGGAACGGTCCGAAGTCACGCCTGGGGAGACCGACATAAGACATGCGAAGCCTGCGGCTTCCACGCACAAGTCGCGGAACCAGGAACCTCCCGGAGTGATCCGAGAACCCCCCACCTTAACCCGGCAGGGTTAGGTGACGGGAGAGTTCATACGTTAGGTGGGGCAACCGCTCGAGACGATTTCACCCGACTCTCCAGACCCATCCATGGCCGTAGTCTGCGAGAAAGAGAATCAGAGTCCGCCCACCGGGCTGCGTCCTACAATGGGGACTCACTACCACCCGGAAATACCAACTGAATTGGGGTTGGCGGGTAGCCGTTAGCATCAGACCACCCTTGCAAGCCCGGTATGCTGCGCTCCCGTCACAAGTCTTCTAGGTCTGCGACACGAGACTGGCCAAGAGACGACGGCTCAAGGCGACGCCAGCAGTTATGCCTGGTAGGGGGGGCAGAGCCACGGAGAACCCGGAGGCATTGGGCGGCCGGGCGGGATGCGCCATGGTGCGGACGGAAGTTGAGAAGGTCATAGAAAGCACAGCCTCCTTTCGGAATACGGCAGAAAAGAAGTCCGCCGGAGACTGCGGGCTAAGAAAGGACGGGATGTCGCATGACCACAGTTCCGTATCACATCCTTTATTTTTATAGTACCCACTGTGGCACACACGTCAAGGAGATGGAAGGAGTGCAGCCGTCTCTTATTTCTCCTGGACCGTACGGGATGGTCCCACTACCTCCGGGTGCAGCACCCGCACCGGATCCATGATATGCTAGGCAGCCCGGTCGAATCCCGGCTGCGCAGAATTCACGGCCACATCTTGGGCCGCGCCAACAATCGGGGTCCGTGCAGGGATGCCACCAAGGCAAAGATTTCTGCGACATTCATGGGCAGGGTGAACATGAGAGCCGCCTCCTGAACTGGAAATGGAGCCTTCAGGGAACCCCGGCGGGGCGGGGGGCGGTGAGGGTACGTAGGAGGAACGGCCGATCTCATTGCTGCAGGACCCTTGATGCTGACAGTGCGTGTCCAAGCCAAAAGTCAAGAGGTACCGAATGGCGGTGTTCGGCACAACTGCCTAAATTGGGGCCAGCAGCACATAAGTTTGGCAGATTCAACAAATATTAGCAGGGTGACAGAAGTGAAAGGAGTCTTCACCTTGCCCACGCATTTTGGAATTCACTCGACTATCCTATCGGATTTGCACCCGATTCTCGTGCACTTTCCTCTGGTTTTGTTTATTTCTGCCTTGTTCTTTGACATTTTGAGCGATATCCGGTCATCCGCCATTGTGCTCCGGCGAGTGGCATGGTGGCTGCTGACCGGGGCGGTGCTGACCACGGGCCTGGCTATTGCGTCGGGATACGTGGCCAAGGCTCTGGTGGCGCACTGGCCCGCCGCATTGCATAAGCCTATCCACGATATGACCACGGACGCTTGGTGGACGCTGGGAATTGGGGTGACCGCTTGGGCGGTGTATGGATGGAGTCTGCGCAATTCTTCCCCGCATTGGTCGGCCCGGGCGATCAGCACGACTTTGCTTGGAACCTCGGTGGTTGGCATTGTGCTCACGGCACAATCCGGTGCGGATATGGTATTTCACGGTTGGCTGCGGACTATTATTCCATCCATTCCCAAAACTTTGCAACTGTCGTGGTCCATGTCGGAGAGTTTGATGGTTCTGGCGGTGGTCATTCTGATAGGGCTGGTGGCAGGGATCGGTTGGCTGCGGCGCCGGGTCTCCTGAATCTCAAAAGAACCCTTGGAAACAATCTCAATCTTCCGGCCATTATCCGTCCGCGCGCGGAAAGAAACTATCGGGCCTGCACAGCACACGGCCGCGGGTCTGTTCACGTGCAGATCTCATGTCTTTTCCAACTTTCCAAAAGTCAGCCACCGGTTCATGGTGAAATTCCACACAAATGCGGTGAAAAGTCCTATTCCCATCGCCATGGGTACCCACAGGTGAAAACGGCTCACCGCAACCCATAGCGTACCTTCGTTGATGCCCAAACCTATCAGGGTTACGGTCAAAAATATGGTGAGCTGCGGCAGCACAGTAGGGTAGTGGCT
>DAHWJO010000237.1:0-3650 GCA_027344105.1 Sulfobacillus sp. | reverse complement strand
TCGGCAGGTTTTGCACCAGCACGATGCGTCCGGGCCGCTTATAATCCGCAAGGCCGCTGTCTTCCTTCAAGAACCGGAGAAGCTCCCCCTCGGTGACCGTGTCATCCCGGCACACGACGAACGCCGTCACCTGCTGGCCCCACCGCTCATGGGGCAGTCCCACAATGGCAGCCTGCACGACGCCGGGGTGGCGGGCTAAAATGGCTTCTATCTCAGCCGGATAGACATTCTCCCCGCCCGTGACAATCATGTCGTCCGCGCGGTCGATATAATACAGAAATTCTTCCGCGTCCCAGCGCACGATATCGCCGGTATGCAGCCACCCTCCCACCAGCCTCTCCGCAGTTTTTGCATCATTATGCCAGTACCCCGGACTCACAGTATCGCCGCGAAACACCAACTCCCCAGCTTCAGGGCTCCCCGGAGGCACCATATGCCCTCCGGCGTCCAGAATTTTGGCCTCTACGGTCTGACCCTGCACATGCCCCATTGAGTTCGGCACCCGTTTCTCGCCGGCCCGGTACGTCACAGCCAGACCCGTCAGTTCGGTCTGGCCATACAGCTCAATCAAGGGCAGTCCCGTCACTTTTTCAAACTCGCCGCACACTGCGGCGGGGGTGGCCGATCCCCCCGTGACCACGATGCGCATATGGCTGAGGCGGGGAACCTGATCCGGATGACTCGCGCTCCACCGGGCGACATCGATTAACATCGTCGTCACCAAGGCGGCAATGGTGGCGCGGTGGGCGTGAGCGAGATGGACCCACTCGGGCGCCGACCACTTCGGCAAGAGAATCACGCTGGCGCCCGCAATCAGAGCGGGCAGCATCGCGCACTGCATGCCGCCGACATGAAATAGCGGAACGGTCAGCAAAAACCGGTCGGCGGACGTGACATCCCACGCTTCGATAACCATCTCGGCGGATGCCGTGTTGTTGCGGTGAGTTTGGCGCACCCCTTTAGGGCGGCCGGTAGTACCGCTGGTATACATCAATAGAGCCAAGTCTCCGTCGTGGCGGGCAGCCGCCGGACTTTTGGGAAAACCTGTGAACTGGTAGAGCGAGTCCATGGCCACACCCGGGCCGACAGGGTCACGGCCCGCGACAAGCAGGGGCCAGGAGGTGCCTTCAAACACACTCAGTTGACTTGGAGTGATGGCAATCCAGCGAGGCTGGGCATCGGAGAGCAACACTAAGATTTCCTCGGAGCTCAAACGGGTATTAATCGGGACAAAGACCCCTCCGGCCCACCATGTCGCGTAGGCGAGAGCTATCTCATGGAGACTGTTGGGAAGCCATGCCGCAATACGGTCACCAGGCTTCATTCCTTCTTGCAAAAAATATTCCGCGAGCGCCATAGCCCGGTCATGAAGCTCTTGATAGGTCCACTGGACATCGCCCTGGATAGCGGCGATGCGGTCAGGAAATTGGCGTACAGCCCGGTAAATTGACGCAGCTAGATTCACATCGCACCTTCCTTTCACCATCTTGATTAGAGTCTCGCCATTCCGCGCTCAGCACGTCGGCCGTGCTATGCTGAATAGAGACACAAAACGCACTGGCTAAGATTGCCTGCGCGCAAACATCAACCGGAAAACCCTCCAGCAGACGCCAATGGATCGGCCCCGCATTGGTGTGGGCTTATGGGGTATGGTCCGAAACCGCTGCACCGGGACCGGCCCCCCATTTCCGGTTTGCCGTCAGGTCATGACCTGACTTCCCCTCCTGAACTGAATCAATGTGTGCGCATGAGACCTTGTGTATTACTATTTAGATAGGCAAATCAGGCGCTCTCCTTCCGGCTAGCCAACCTCAGCCAAACCGGCGGCGGGACCCGAGACTGTTTCGGAACGTCTCAGCTATGGCGGAACCCAGCGGAACTCAGGGTCTAGATGCCGCCATACAAGCACAATTCACCCGAAACCGGGGGGCGTATAGCGCTGGTCTCATTCGGGATTCGGATTCCATTGCTCCCGCAACAGATGCTTGAGCACTTTTCCGGACGCGGTTCTGGGCAGTTCCGATACAAATGCGACTTGGCGGGGTTTTTTGTATCCGGCTAAATGCTCCCGGCAATAGGCGATAACCTCCTCCCTGCTCAGATGGGCAGACGGCTGAAGCACAATGATTGCGCAGACCGTTTCAATATACGTCGGGTCCGGCAAGCCAATCACCGCGGCTTCTTTTATCGCGGGATGACGGATCAGCACATCCTCGACTTCCGCAGGATAAATATTTTCCCCGCCGCTGCGAATCATGTCCTTTTTCCGCCCGATAATCTTGAGGTACCCTTCGCCGTCGATCCGCCCCAAATCTCCCGTGCGGCACCATCCATCTGTAAATGTCTCCTGAGTGGCCGTTGTGTTCTGCCAATATTCCTTCACCACCGCAGGGCTGCGTGTCCAAATTTCTCCAGTGGCATTGCGGCCTAAGTCTTCGCCGCTGTCCCCGGCGACACGGACCTCAGCCAACGGCAGCGGGGTTCCCACCGAATCCGCGTGTTCAGTCGAGTTGCAGAGGTCAAGGCTGGTGATAATCGGCGTGCCTTCCGTCAGGCCGTAGACCTGGGTCAAGCAGATATGGGGGAATCGCCGCATCAGCTCCTCGATGGCCCATGGCAGCACCGGGTCCCCTCCCGAATAAATGTGACGCACGGAGCCCATGTCTGTGGAGGAAATATCCGGCACCTGCAGCAAATCGTAAATCATGAAGGGAAACAGAATCGCATCGGTGACGTGATGCTTCTCCACCATGCTCAACGCGCGCCGCACATTGAACTGGCCACTGCGCATAATGACCACATGCCCGCCCGCCATCAAGGTCGCTAACCCCACGTCCTCGATGGCTCCCACATGGTACATGGGCCCGCTCATCAGCGCGACCGTGTTTTGGTTCAGACGCCACCGCATCACCTGCATCGCCGCGAACCACAGCAGATTGCCGTGAGTCCACAAGGCACCTTTGGGCCTGCCCGTCGTCCCCGACGTATACATCAGCATCGCGGGGTCCGATTCTGCAGGCAGGGGTCCCGCAATGTCGCAAGGATGACCCGCCTGCAAGACATCCCAGCTGTCACTCCAATCCGGCAATTCGTCCGGGTTCGCCGTCAGCACGAGAACTTTTTCAATGGGGAGATCTTGAGCCAACGCTTTCACCCCGGCCAAGGTCGAATCATCGAGACAGAGAATGCGCGGTTGGGCATCATGCAGAATGTAGGACAATTCCTCCGGCAGCAAACGGAAATTGATGCGGACGGCGATGGCGCCCAGTTTGGCCACCGCCAAATACATTGCCAGATATTCCGCTGAGTTGTGCATCAGTATGCCGATGCGGTCACCGCGGCCAATGCCCATATCCTGCAACACATGGGCATACTGATTCGAAATTCGGTGCAATGAGTCATAGGTCCAGGTTTCCCCTGACTCCAGCGACACGGCGGGCCGGTCGCCTGAGAACACCCGACTTTGTCCTTGGCTTTGCCGCGTAATCCATCCGATGTCCATCATCAGCCTCCATACGATTTGGCGTGGTCATAACCTTCTCGCTTGATTGCGGCTCCGGGTTCCTCTGATTTTTCCGGTCACGGGATTCCCGGAGGTCTGCCCTGTTTTCTTGGAGCCACCGAGTGCCCCCCTTTTGTCTTCTAACCCG
>DAHWJO010000236.1:0-3674 GCA_027344105.1 Sulfobacillus sp. | reverse complement strand
GGTATCGACGGTATGTCCCTTCTCCTGTACCGGGACGGCCTTGCCTTCCAGGATGGCGAGCGCTTCGCGCAGCGGGTAATCCTTGGCCAGATCTGGTTTCAGGACACTGCTGGCGGCCATGGCCTCATCTTCTTTAGTGGGCTGGGTGGCGGCAGTGGGTGCGGAGACAGTGGCGGAGGTTGGCAGGGCGATAGTGTATCGGGGGGTGACCTTGCTGCACTCATCCGGCGCTTTCAGCACACCGTGCAGTTCCGACTCCTTCAGGAGGTTGGCATCCAGGGCGCGTAGCTGTGCATTGGCTGGCTGCACCTCGATATTGGGGATAATGCCCTGACTCTGGATGGAGCAGCCCGCCGGGGTGTAATAGAGCGCGGTTGTCAGTTTGAGGGCGCCGCCATTGCTCAGCGGCATCACCGTCTGTACCGACCCCTTGCCAAAGCTGCGCTGGCCCATGATCAGAGCACGGTGATCATCCTTGAGGGCGCCGGTGACAATTTCGGCTGCCGAGGCCGAGCCGCCATTGATGAGCACAATCATGGGCGCGCCGTGGAGGTAGTCTGGTCCATGGGCGGAGAAGCGCATGTCGCTATTGGTGGTGCGGCCTTTGGTGTAGACGATCAGCCCTTTGTTCAGGAAGGTATCCGCTGTCTCGACCCCGGCCCCGAGCACCCCACCCGGATTATTGCGCAGGTCGAGGATCAAGCCTTTGAGATGCCCGTTGGCTTCCTGCTCCAGATGCTTTACGGCCTTGCGGGTCGCACTGCCGGTGTTTTCCTGGAACTGACTGATACGGATGTAGCCAATGCCGGGTGCAAGCATGGCAGCGCGTACACTCTGCACCTTGATGATGGCGCGGGTCAGGGTGAAATGCAGGGGCTGTGCCTGATGGGGCCGCAAAATGGTCAGGGTGACCTGCGTACCTGGTTTGCCCCGCATCATATCCACGGTCTTTTGCAGGCCAACGCCCTGCAGGGCCTTACCGTCAATTTTGACGATGAGGTCGCCTGATTCGATGCCTGCCTTCGCTGCCGGGGTACCGTCGATGGGGGCAACGACTTTAAGTACCCCATGATCACCCGTTACTTCAATGCCCAGCCCGCCAAATTTGCCATTGGTGAGCACTTCCATCTCTTTGAATTCTTTGGGTGTCAGGTAGGCAGAGTGAGGATCCAGGGCACTGACCATGCCGTCTATGGCACCATCCATTAGTTTCTTGTCGGAAGTGGAATCGACGTAATTGGATTTGACGATCTCGAAGACCTGACTGAAGGTCTGGATTTGTTCCAGCGGGATTTTATCCTGATCCTTAGCCGCATAAACGGTGACTGCAAAACTGATACTGACGCCCAGAATGAGCCCGACACCAAGGCCCAGCAAAGTACCACGGCGTGGTTTAGGGAAGCGGGGAGTGGACATGGATGAAGTCTCCGAGGGTATAGCTGTAACCCGTGAATATTTGCGGCAAACGGAATGCGACCGGCAACATGGGGGATCTCATAAAAGCCAAGTTATTCCTCAGTTGTGAATATAGTCCAAGGGATTAACAGGGTGTCCCGCATTACGCATCTCAAAATAAAGGCCATCGTTCCCCAATTCCCCACCGCTGCCGACACTGCCTACCTGGAGACCTGTAGAGACCTGTTCCCCAACGTGGACATTGGTAGCACCCAAGTGCCCGTATATGGCTAATAAGCTGTGTGCGATTTGCACGATGACAATCTGTCCATAGCCCCGTAAAGGTCCCGCATAAAGTACCATGCCGGGCGCTATGGCGTGAACGGGTGTCCCCACCACAGCCTGGAAGATAATACCCTGCCAGTTGAGTCCGCCAGTCACCCGCGGGGCACCAAAACGGGCGCTGATAGGCCCGTTTACCGGCGCCGGGTAGTGGCCGTGGCCGACGACGGGGGTTGCAGGCAATGCGGGCGCGGCCGCTATCACTGGCGGACGAACTACAGTGGTTGGCGGTTGCTTTTGCGCGTTTGCCGCACGTTGAACCTGCCGTGCCCGCTCCGCTTTCTGCTCCTGCCGCGCGCGCAGTTCTGCTTGGGCCCCCTGGGCTAGACGACGTTGCTCAATGGCTTGCCGTCGTGCGGTTATCGCTGCTGCACGACGGGCCGCTGCTGCGGCTTCGGCCTTGCGTCGCGCTTCGGCGCGGGCGGCTTCTTCCTGACGGCGGAACTGTACGACCAGACGGCTCACCAATCCATCGAGAATATTGGCGTTAGCCTGCAGTTCGGAAATCTTCGCCTTGTCGGCGGCAATGCGGTCTGCCAACTGACTTTCCAGTGCGGCGTGATGCTGACGCTGTTGCTGGAGGGTGTGCTCCTGAGCACCGACTTGCCGTGCCAATTGGGCGAGACGGGCTTCGTGGGTTTGCACCTCCTGCTTGGTCTTCAGTATTTGTTGCGCCGTGTCTTGAGTCTTGATAATAAGTGTACTGCGCGCCCTAGCCAAGGACTCATAAAAGACGCTCATACGCCCCAGTTCTCCCGGACGTTCCGTTTGTAGCCAGACGGCCAATGGCGTGACACCACCCAGCGTGTAGGCGGCACGCAACTGTTGGGCGAGAATGCTTTTCTGCTGCGTCAGTTCGGCTCGGAGTGCACTGATTTTTGCCCGCAGGTCAGCAATCTGCGATTTTGCCAAGTGCTGCTGCTGCTGAATGCCGACCAGCTTTTCCTGCGCCGCAACAACCCGTTGATCGATGGCGCTGATCTCTCCACGCAGTTGTGCCTGGGTTTTCTGCCCCGCCGCGAGGTGTGCCTGCATTTGTCCCAGGTTTTCGTGGATATGCTCCAGCTTTTGCCGGCTGCTTTGTATTTTCTCCTGCAATGTTGTCGCGCCCGCTCCTGCCGGGAGGAGAATGATCAAGGCAAACAGGGCGCCGACGCGGGGACGGGACAGGAGGGGCATAGGTCAGAGGGTCTGCACCAGGTTTTTCCCGCCCATTTCAGGAGGTACCGGCAAGCCCATGAGCTGGAGCAGGGTGGGGGCCAGATCTTCCAGAGCACCCCCGGCCAGAATCTCAGCGGAACGCCCAATATAGAGCAGGGGCACCGGGTTGCAAGTATGGGAGGTGTGCGCCTGGCCGCTCTCTACGTCCAGCATTTGTTCAACATTGCCATGATCGGCAGTGATCAGCACTTCGCCACCTACAGCGCGCACAGCGCTGACAATACGGCCCAGGTTGCGGTCTACCGCTTCGACCGCAGCAATGGCGGCGGCCAGTTTGCCACTGTGGCCGACCATATCGGGATTGGCAATATTACAGATGATGGCATCGTACTGGCGACTTTCGATACGGGTGACCAGAGTGTCGGTCAACTCATCCACGCTCATTTCCGGTTGCAGATCGTAGGTGGTGACCTTGGGGGACGGAATCAATACGCGGTCCTCACCCGGAAACACCTTTTCGTCACCACCGTTTAAAAAGAAGGTGACATGGGCGTACTTTTCGGTCTCGGCGATGCGCAGCTGATGCAAGCCAAATTGCGATACCCATTCGCCAAAGGTGTTTTTCAGGCGGGTGGGGGGGTAAGCCACATGCACGTCAAAGCGCTCACTGTATTCTGTGAGGGTAACGAAGTCGGCGAGATGGGGTGTTGCCTGCCGGGTGAAACCATCGAAATCTGCTTCGACAAAGGGGCGGGTGATCTGTCGGGCGCGATCAG
>DAHWJO010000235.1:0-3703 GCA_027344105.1 Sulfobacillus sp. | reverse complement strand
CTGATGAGTTGCCGGATTACCGTATTACATTCAATCAAGAAGATGATGCAGTGACCTTCTACGCCAAGGCTCCAAAGGGTGCCATTGCCCAAATTCGAGATGTTCTTCGGTCTTCACAGAAATAACCGCGCAGCGGTTGTTGATAACTTTTCTGCCCCTGTGGATTGGTACGTCATTTCACCTGCACTAATCTGTGGATTAGCACGTCATTTCACCTGCACCTCCATCGTGGTTTCACCTGCAGCAATGGCTCCGCAGGCCAATAGCCATAAGGCTTCCAGAAACCGTAACGCGCGCGCGCGTTTTTAACTTTAAGAAAAGCTTTTAACGCCTCCGGCGGTGGAAAACCCAACAGCGGAAGAAAGAAGGAGCGCCCACTTGCCGCCTACGGCGCCGGGCGCAAACATCCCCGGCGGGGAGCCTGCCGCTCCCCCTGTCCGAGCCTTCGGCTCGCCGGATCGACCCCCTTCGGGGACTGCGTCCCCCCATGCCTGCGGCATCGGCTCCCCCTTGGATTTTTATTCAAGAAAGAAGGGGCGTAAATGGCCCAGAATCGGTTTTTGATGGCTTGAGGTAGATTTCCCTTACCAGAACACATTGCGTGCGCTGTAGGGCAAATCTGAGGCCTTGGCGGGGCTGTTTCTGTGGGTGGACGTGCTTGGCCGCGATTGACGGCAGGTCTGTGGCCGTTTTATGCCCTGTCAGGGGTCCTCTTTGATGGTCAGTATCTCCCAGATGTTGATGTTTCTGCCCTTGGCGTTGGTTCCGCAGCGGGGTGAATGGATTGTCCGCTTTTGAGCCAGGTTCAGCAGGAGTTGATTGGCGCGAGGGTAAGAGAGCTTGAGGGCGTCCGCGACTTCCTTGCAGGTCTTGGGGTCGCCACGCAGGCAGCGCAGGATGCGGGCGTAATCTTTTGTGGTCATGCTTTGCATGACGGAAATGCTAATCATGGCGGGTAGTATCTGCAATCGGCGGGCGTAGGTCAGTCATCCAGTTTGGGCCGTGTGCTGGGGTCGTTGCGCAGCCAGCGGCTCCAGAAATCGGCGTTGAGGTTTTGGGAAGGTGAGGCTGCTAGCCGTGACTGGGGCGCAGCCTGGGAAATTTGCGTGCCCCGTTTATCGCGACCGAATGCCTGCTAGAATGCCTGCCGTCGCCGGCGGACTGAAGGCTGGCGCGGCTGTCAGCGATTCTGCTGTTGTTGTGGCTGGCTGGATTTTTGTGGTGGAAGGCGCACTGAAGGGATCACTATGCCCAGGCACGTTGATTTTAGGCCGTCCGGATTGATCGAGCTTTTATTGTTGGTGGCCATCGCCGTCCTTTTGGGATTTGCGGTGGTCCCGCATATCGAGGCTTACTTTTACCGGCTCAAAGCGGAAACCGTGGTGACCAGGTATCTGGACGCGGTACGTGCCGTGCAGCGCGACATTCGTCATGCGACCGCCGGGCGTGTCCTGTATTTCGTCCGGACGGATTCGCACTCCGGCCTTTTTGCCAATCATGGAAAACTGCTGCACCATGCCGCCACCTATGCCGTGGGCAGCAAGTATGCGGAGCCTGGTGTTATCTATCTGAGCCATGCTTCCTTTATCCTGGCGCCGAATATCCGGTTTGCAGATCACTATTTCCAGCGGGATCCTGATCTCATGTTTCTGTACCGGGATTGGTCTCGTGTGGGCAGGCCGTTGCAATGGCCTGCCATGGAGATCTCTGGGGACGCGGCGCAAGACGCCGGATCGTTCTGCAAAGGCAATCCGGTGGTGGTGACGGTCGGGATGAATTTCGATTATCGAAGCCGGAACAGGAATATCCGAAGCAAGGTGGGGGCGCTTTTGCGGAAAAACGGGTTCAAACCCCATAACGATACGGTGGCCGTGGCCATCAATACCCAAGGCGCCGTATGCAATATCGAATGAACGGCTCCCGCTAATCCTGGCGGGACCCCTAAAAGATCAAAAGCCTAATCAAAAAACGGAACGCCCCATGTTGGTCAGGCGTTCCGTTCTGCGCTCTGGGGCTGCTAGGCTGATTTTTGGGTAAAGGCCAAGCAATACCCGTTAGGGGAAACCGGACCAGCGACCACCTTGCAGCAATGCGGAGCAATGAAATTTGCGCACACAGCGCAGTGATCTTTACCTTTAGGGTGATCCTGATAACTCAGTGTGGCCTTGGGTGTCGTGCCTGGGCATTTCCCTGCCGCCATGGCAGTCCCAGCACCCATCATCGATCCGACAGCTACCGCGCCGACCGCCACAGCCATCCCTTTCATGGCGTCACGCCGAGAAATCTTGTTTTCTTCACTCATTTGATAGTCCTCATCTTGATCAAGGTAAAAACACTCAAATCAGACCTTGAAATCCCAATCTTGTTCCCAATGGTTACAGACGAACTTACCGGCTATCTGTTCTAGTGGCAGCCTCTCTACAAGGAACACTTTTTATGGTTTTTCACCGTTGATGAGCTTGCAGGCAACCGTTTTATGAAAAAAGGATGCTCCTGCGAACAGAAGCATCTGTAAGGAGGTGTGCTTTAAAAGAAGCGCTGTCAGAACCCAGTCGCGGGCGCGTCAAAAGCCCTGACAGAGCACCCCTTCCGGTATAATAATATCACGGCATATTTTTATATCAATAGGTGGCGCAGCTTTTGAGGAGTTGCGTATTTTGGAAATTAAGGCGGCCGGATTTGCCATCGAAGCGCGTCGACTCATCGAAGAGACCATCAGCGGTTCCGTGGCCACAAAACAGCGGCCCGGTTTCATGAGGCTGATCGACCGGCTGGAACCGGGAGATGTTCTGGTCGTCACCAAGCTGGATCGGCTGGGGCGCAATGCGATGGATGTCCTGGCCACCGTCGAACAACTGGCCAGCGCCGGGGTGCGCGTACACTGTCTGGCACTGGGGGGTGTGGATCTCACCAGTCCCGCAGGAAAGATGACCATGCAGGTGATCGCGGCCGTGGCCGAGTTCGAGCGGGATCTGCTCATTGAGCGCACGCAGTCCGGAATACTTCGGGCAAAGGCAGCAGGTAAGCAGTTCGGTAGGCCACCAGCGCTCAGCGCGGATGACCGTGCAGCCGTCGTGGGGCGACTGGCGGAAGGTGCCAGCATTGCGATGGTGGCGCGCGAATTTAAGACAACACGGCAAACAATCATGCGTGTGAGGGACGCGGCCTCGAAGCTGCAGCACAGCACCTGAAATCGGCGGGATGTCACGTTCAGTGATCAGACAGAGCGAATTTCAGCCTCTGCGGCCGTTCGCAGGAGCTTAACGTGCTTTAAATTCCGTTTTCTGAGGGGACCCCAGGAATACGGACATGGGTAATTGGAGGGCAGAACGCCAAAGAGGCGGCCATGCCAAACATCGAAGATCTGAAAGCGTGCAGTTTTATCCCAGAATTCTGTCTACTGCACCCGTGAAAAACCAGAAAGTTTTGGGCTTTCGGCCTGTGCCATGTTCTGGCGAAACTTTCCGTGGTTTGGCTTACGCCCCCCATTCTGGCGGCTTTGTTTCATGCTCAGAGCGCCCTGCCTGATCTGCCATCAACACCCTGATTTCAGCCAGAAGAGCGTCGTTTTCCATTTCAAGTCGACGCCCCTTGCGCAATGCCTCGTCTTTCTGACCGGCATCCAACGCCACCTTGGCCTCCATGGCCCAATGATGTAACCGTTGGTGTCGCGCTGTGATGACGGGATATGCGGGATCATCGC
>DAHWJO010000234.1:0-3794 GCA_027344105.1 Sulfobacillus sp. | reverse complement strand
CTTTCGCACAATATTCCGCCGCCCATGGGATATCATTGCTCCCATGCTCGCGCATTGGGGCTGTATGGGCCCCTTCTTGGGATTTGCCAGCCTTTTTGCCATTCCCATGCTGCACAGCCTGTACGGCATGACGGCCGTAGAAGGCGGATATTATCTTGCTCTCGCGCTATTCGGCTCCCTGGTCGCCGGCCCCATAGTGGGTCCTTTGTCGGATCGCTTGGGCCGAAAAACCCCCTATATATTAGTGGGACTTACCGATGTGGCAGCATGGGCCGTGTTTGCGGCGTTTGCACCGGTATTAGCCCCAGCCGTCCTGGCTGTAGTCTTCCTCATCTTGGGCTTCGCCAATGGCGCGAGCGTCCTCACCTTTGCGGTTGTTCGTGACAACTTTCAGAACAAGGAAGTGGGTTTGGCCTCGGGTATTGCCAACACCGCGGGCTTTCTCTCTGCGGTACTCGTACCCTGGGGAATCGGTTTTGTCCTGTCGGGCTTTGCCGGAAGTTCCGCGGCGGCGCGGGACCAGTTGGCGCTAGCCTATGTTACGATTTTTGCTGTAATGGGCACCATTGGCGCTTTTAAGATCTCCCGAGCGGACACCCGCCGCCAGCAATCCCCCACCGCAACCCCCCAAGGGCCTCAAGATAATCGAGCCGGGGCAAGCCACTAACCCGGCTCCGGATTATGAGGCAGGCGCTTTGTCAGAGGCTCGGGCTACCGCCCTTGCAGTCCACGCGCCACGCCTTACAGTTTTCCTTTCGTGTTAGGCCCTTCAGGCCGCTCGTCTTGTGCCCTTACCCCTATTGACCCGCATCACTGCCGGATAGCCCCAGGCCCAGCCCGAAATGACAGCGAACGCTGCTGCTGTCATACTCTCGCATAGCAGGGTGCGCACAAAGCACGGCAGCAGTTGCTGCCGTGCTTTGAATAGGACCCCGCCCCAATTTAAGTGGGGGTCTCCTGTTTGGCATTCTCATCCTTCCCGCCCAACTTGCGGAAGAAGTTGCGGATAGGGTCATAATACCGGTCCGCCACCCGTTCTTTCAACGGAATAATAGCGTTGTCAGTGATATGAATATGCTGCGGGCAGACAGTCGTGCAACATTTTGTCACATTGCACAGACCAATTCCGCCCTCATTTTTTATCTGGGGAATCCGATCCGCCCGGTCCATGGGGTGCATTTCAAATTCAGCCATCTTCACCATGAAGCGGGGACCGTAATATTCATCTTGCTCATGGTGATCCCGGAGCACATGGCACACATCCTGGCAGAGGAAGCACTCAATGCAGTGGTGAAATTCTTGGATGCGGTCCACGTCCCACTGCTGCATGTGAAATGGAGCAGCCACACCGGGATTGAATTCCGGGATTTTTTTGGCGACTTCATAGTTCCACGAGACATCCGTCACCAGGTCTTTAATGATGGGAAATGTCCGCATAGGCTGAATGTGGACCGTCTCCCCCTGATATTCGTCCAAACGGGTTTTGCACATCAGTTTCGGCATGCCATTGATCTCAGCGGAACATGATCCGCAGTGTGCCGCCTTGCAGTTCCAACGCACGGCCAAATCCTGTGCGTCATGGGCCTGCACACGATGCACGGCGTCGAGCACCACCATGCCTTCAATACGGGGCACATGGTACTCGACCTCTTTGCCGCCCTCGGCGTCGCCCCGGAAGATACTTAGAACAAACTCTTCAGCCATGCCGACTACCCCTTTCTTGGTGGGACTTGAGACGTGCCTGCCGCGCTTTCACGACCTGGAGCGACTGGTCTCGCACAAATCTCCGCCAGCACTGGCGGCATCTCGGGTACAGGCACCCGCTGGACCCGGTCTCCGTCTGCTGAATATTGGTGGACAAAATTCCACTTGCCCATCTCAGGAAGTTCGTCCGGAAAGTCTGACCGCCAATGCCCGCCCCGGCTTTCTTTGCGCTCAAGAGCGCCCCGAATAATGAGCTCGCTGAGCATGAGCATGTTCTCGACATCGAATATGGCGTGCCATCCCGGATTGTAAACCCGGGACCCGCTGGTGCCCATCCGGCGCCCGCGCTCTTGCAGAGCGAGGATCTTGTCCAGCCCCACTTTCAGGTCGTCCTCGGAGCGCACAATGGCAGCATGGGTCGACATGACAGCCTGGAGTTCTTCATGAATCGCATAAGGATTCTCGCCATCGGGACGGTTGAATGGTTCCAGCACGCGCGCCACTTCCGCTTCGACCACGGACTCGTCAATCGTGACATCGCTCTTCAGAGCGCCAGCATAATCCCGCGCGGCGATCCCCGCCCGGCGTCCAAAGACCAGGATGTCCGCCAGTGAATTTCCTCCCAGACGGTTTGCTCCATGCAGTCCGCATGCCACTTCCCCAGCCGCAAAAAGACCGGGAATGGTGGTCGCGCAGGTTTCTGCCTGAGCCTGGACCCCCCCCATCTGGTAGTGGCAGGTCGGCGCCACTTCAAATGGCTGCTTGGTAATGTCGATGTCTCCTAAGGTCAGGAACTGTTCATACATCCCCGGTAGCTTCTGCTTGATAAACTCCGCCTTTTTATGGCTGATATCAAGCCATGCGCCGCCGTGCGGAGTACCCCGCCCCGCCTGCACTTCCTTAAATATTGACCGGGCCACCACATCCCGAGTGGACAGTTCCTGGCGCTCAGGGTCGTAGCGGACCATAAACCGCTCTTTTTCCGAATTGTACAGGATCCCGCCTTCACCGCGCACGCCCTCGGTCACCAAGAGTCCCGCCACACCCGGAGGCCATACCATGCCGGTGGGATGAAACTGAACCATTTCCATATCTTTCAGATCTGCTCCGATACGGTAAGCCATCGCCGCGCCGTCGCCGGTGCTCTCCCATGAGTTGGAGGTGACTTTGTATAGTTTTCCCCACCCGCCCGTAGCCAGCACGATAGCTTTGGCTTTAAACAGCACAAAATGTCCGTCCGACCGGTAATAACCCATAGCCCCAGCAATCCGGCTCCCGTCCATCAAGAGGCGGGTAATGGTAACTTCTTGGAAAACCTTGATATCCATGGAAATGGCTTTGTACTGCATTGTGCGCAGCAATTCCATCCCGGTTCTGTCCCCAATGTGGGCAAGCCTGCGGAAACTGTGTCCGCCAAATGCCCTTTGCATAATCAGGCCTTCAGGCGTCCGGTCGAATACCGCGCCCCACTGCTCGAGCTCCAGAACGCGTGCTGGCGCTTCCTTGGCGAATACTTCGACAGTACGGTAGTTGTTGATGTAATGCCCGCTTTTCATCGTGTCATAGAAATGCGTCTGCCAGCTGTCAGGGGCGTCAACATTTCCAATGGATGCTGCGGCGCCGCCTTCAGCCATCACCGTATGGGCTTTGCCCAATAGCGATTTGCCGATAACGGCCACCGATACCCCGCCTTCGGAAGCCGCCTCGACAGCAGCGCGCAATCCCGCTCCGCCGGAGCCCAGAACTAAAACGTCAAATGAATGGGTTTCCATCGTCTCGATATTCATCAGAATAACCTCACATCATGAATTACGCCCATCATCAGAAGGCGGACATACAAATCGGCAATCCACACCGAAAACATCGATGCCCAAGCCCACCAGCCATGAAACACGTTCAGCGCGGACACACGCTGCCAAATTCCGTAACTGGCTGGCTTCTGCTTCGGTCCATGCGTGGTGGTGCATGAGAAGCAATCCTTGCGGCCGCCGATCATGTTGCGCCAGGCATGGCAGGAAAAAGTGTACCCTGTCAGCAGAATCGCATTGATTAGCAGAATCAAAGAGCCGATTCCGACACCAAATCCATTG
>DAHWJO010000233.1:0-3797 GCA_027344105.1 Sulfobacillus sp. | reverse complement strand
GATCGCCTGAATGCGTCGGTCGTGCCGGGAGCCGAGCACCCGGACATTTCCCACCGCGACGTCGTCGCGGCGTATGTGGGGCTGTTGGCGCAAGGCCATAGCGATTATGATCATATTGAAGCGTTTCGGGAGGATCCCTTCTTTCAGCACGCCCTCGATGTGCGCCATGTCCCCTCGAGCCCCACGCTACGGCAACGCCTCCAGCAAGCGGCGGCCGGCGAATCTCACGCGCACTGGACGCCCGCCATCCAAGACAGCAGCGTCGCCTGGCTGCAGCAGCACGCCGAACTCCACCCCGTCACGATTGGCGCGCATGCCTACGTCCCGCTGGATATTGATGTCTCCCCGTTGGATAACGGGAAGACCCAAAAGGAGGGCGTGTCTCGGACCTATAAGGGCTGTGATGGGGTTGCCCCCATTTTCGCCTATTGAGGCCATGAAGGGTATGCGCTCGCCGCCACCTTGCGCGAAGGAAAACAACACAGCCAAAAAGAGGCGCCCGAATTTCTCCAGGAGTGCCTGACTCGCGCGCAGCGCATCCGACCGGATGCGCGGTTTCTGGTCCGCTTGGATTCCGGCAATGACAGCACCGACACTCTCGACATTTGCGCCGAGCGCGGCGCAGATTTTCTCATCAAGCGTAATCTGCGGGAAAAGCCGGAGGATTGGCTAACCCGTGCCAAAACAGAGGGCACGGCCATCAAAGAGCGCGAGGGCAAGACCGTTTATCAGGGCGCCTGTCAGTTATCGCCGCGAGCCGGTCACGACCCGGTCCGGGTCGTCTACCAGCTCACCGAACGCACCATTACTGCACAGGGCCAAGTGTTGCTCCTGCCCGATGTCGAGGTCGCGACCTATTGGACTTCTCTCCCGGAGGATCCCGCGGATATTCTGCCGTGGTATCCCGACCAGGGCACCATGGAGCCATACCACAGCGAATATCAAACCGACAGGGATTTGGAACGGTTACCCTCCGAGAAATTTGCGACCAATGCCTTGATTCTCCAGGTGGCGATGCTCGTCTTCAACATTTTGCGCATTATGGGACAAGCCACCCTGCATGATGCTGCGGTCCCGTTCCGGGCCGTACGCCAACGCCGCCGCTTGCGCACGGTCATCCAGAATCTCATCACCTGCGCCGCGAACTTTGTCTCGCACGCCCGGCAGCACCGGGTGCGCTATGCCCCGCACAATTCTTGGGGGGTCGTGCTCGGGCATTGATATGCCCGGTTTACCTAAGAAGTCTCGCCTCCCTCAATGATCAGGGATAGCCGACGCCGATATCGGCGCCGGCGATTGGCGTGCCCTCCCACCACACCCACTCGAGCCCACGGCCGCCGATCCCCAGGTATGGTTCATATTCCTCTTGCATGGCATGCTCTCACAGGTTTTTATCGGATTAAAATACATGATTCACCCAATTTATGGAGAAAATACTAGGTCTCGTCACGGATTCAGGATCTATTTTTCGGCGCCGCGCGGTCCAATCGAAAAATCGGTGCCTTAATTCCACGGAGTCAAAGCGGGCTGCAGTGGTGGCCTTGATCGTCAGGCGTCAAAGGAATCCTCAATGGCGCGTGTTTCCCATCTCAACCGCGATTGGCGGGCACCATCACTTTCCCAGACGCAAAGGGCACACTGAAATGGGCCATTTGGTCGTAGATTCCATCCAACCCCCGGCCGATAATAGGGTCAGTCTTTTGATGTTGGTACCTGGCCACGTTGGGCTTTCCCGAGGCTGTCTGACACCAGTCGATCAGGTAAAGTGCCACATGCCATAGGTACGGACAGCACCAGAGAGAGGAAGGCGGACGAGGTGGACCGGATAGCCATAGCTGTTGATGGGTCCCCGGCGAGCATGGGGGCAGTACGCTGGGCAGCTGCCAACTGCGCGAAAACCAGTGTGCTCGCGTTCGTGGATATCAAACCCTTGGCAGAAGTTTATGACGAGCAGGACCGGGAAACCGGGGCATACTGGGGGGCGCGTTCCGCGCTTTTGGCCGGCAGTGCCAGCTCCAGTTCATGGAACCTCGCGGCCAACCGTGTCCGCGACCAAGCTGTGCAAGCGGCACAGGGGTTGACGGCCGAATGGCACGAACTCTCAATGAGCCAGAAGCAACCGTGTCCTGCAGCCTTATTTCTCGATTTTGCTTGCTGGTGGTCCGCATCGCTTCTGGTTGTTGGGCGGCACCACGGGCCGAACTGGATCGAAGGACTTCTTGGCAGTTTTCCAAAGTGGGTGGTGACACACGGACATTATCCGACTGTGATTATTCCCCCGCCCCCTACTGCCACGTCGTGAGTTTTTTCACTCTGTCTGGAATCAGGCAGAGTTTTGCGGGGGTTCAGCAAATCGGGCACATTAAGGGCGGGCCAGCGACGGCCCGCCACTGAACGTCCTGGATCTCAAAGCTACCCGGGCCTCAGGAACGGTGTAATAGGAGCATACCGCCATAGAGCGCGAACGTGGCCAAAAACCCCGCAAAATATCCCAGTGATGAGCCACTGAAGATTCCTTGAGCCAACGGACCCGAGAATACCGGGGTCGACGTTGTCGCGACAGCCAGTGCCGCGCCAATAAGCCAGGCGGCAAGAGTCCGGGAAGCAGAAATAGGGCGGACTGACCGGACGTTCCAGAGGGCAATTGCGGCCCACGGCGCCAGCAGTGCAGCAATCAAGTCAAGAAATCCCTCAAAATTGCCGAGAAATCCTTGGGAAATCAAGAGGATGTAGGAGCTGGCAGCAATGGAAATCAGAGCATCAATTCCAATTGTGCGGGAACGCCGAATTTTTACCCCGGCTGCTAACAGACTTAACCCTGATGAATAGGCGCACAGCACGCCGCCCGCCAGGATGCCCACCAAGGTGATAATGAGATACGGAACCTGAGCCCAGCCCGGGAGCCAGTGCAGAAGGAACTCTACTGGGTTGGCCGCATCCGCCAGCGAGGGCGCGCTTTCGGCCAGCAACAGGCCCACCAGCATCAATAAGGCGGTCGGGATAATCGATCCCCAGGCTGCCGCGCTAGCGACGCTTCCGTTGCGGATCGACGCAGGCAGGTAACGGGTGTAGTCGGAGGCGGTGGTGACCCAGGAGAGAGCGCTGACCGCCACGACAACCGTGATGGACGGAACGACTCCCTTCAGCCAGGGGCCGCGCGCATGAAACCATATGGCGTGCCAAGCAACATGCGGGAGGAGAGCAAGAAGAATAACCAGAGTCAGGAATCCGAAAACATACGACACCCATTTTTGGAGATACTCAATGGTCGCATGCCCCAGAAACGCCAAAGAGAGTTCTGCCATGGCGGTCAAGGCCAGGGACACTACCAACCAACCGGCAGTGCTTGGGACGCCCAGCACCAGATGAAAAATTGTCGCGACCGCATAGCTGGCAATGATGAGGACGACTGTTTCCCAGCCCAGCATGTTGAGCCACGCGACGAACGCTAAGAGCCTGTTGCCCCGGGGGCCGAAATACCGGGCGGAATAGGCCATTGTCGGCAACCCTGTAGTCTTGCCGGGAATGCCCAGATAGCCGATGACTGCAAAAGATGCGAGGCCAGCGGCTATCGCCAGCAAACTCTGTCCCAGTGACAGCCCATAGCTCCAGACGACGGCTCCTATGACGATATAGGTAAACGACAAATTTCCGGCAAACCACACCCAGAAAACATCCCGGGGCGATCCGTGCCGGCCGGACCCGCCAACAGGGTTAATACCGTTTTGCTCGACATGCCAAATGCCATTCGGTTCGGAACGTTCCTGTGAACTCAATAGATTCCACCTCTATGCGGA
>DAHWJO010000232.1:0-3835 GCA_027344105.1 Sulfobacillus sp. | reverse complement strand
CGACGGGATCAGCGCCGAGGAGTCCCGCCGGTATATGCACCATTACAATTTCCCCCCCTTCGCGACCGGAGAATCTGGTCCCATGCGGGGACCCAACCGCCGCGCCATTGGCCACGGCGCCCTTGCAGGCCGCGCACTGGAGCCGGTTATTCCGTCCGAAGCGGAGTTTCCCTACACCCTGCGCCTGGTCTCGGACATCATGGAGTCGAATGGCTCCAGTTCTATGGCGTCGGTTTGCGGCAGCACCCTGGCGCTGATGGATGGGGGAGTGCCCATTAAAGCGCCTGTGGCGGGCATTGCCATGGGACTGGTCAAGAATGACGATGGCATGGCGATATTAACGGACATTCAGGGTCTGGAAGACGCCTTAGGCGATATGGACTTTAAGGTGGCGGGAACCCGAGAGGGCATCACGGCCATTCAGATGGATATAAAAATCCATGGGCTGTCCCGGGAGATTTTGGAAAATGCGCTGCAGAAGGCCAGGCACGCACGCTTGCAAATTCTTGACAAGATCGAAGCGGTCATTCCTGCTCCGCGCAAACAACTTTCGTTGCACGCACCGCGGATTTTGACCATTTCGGTGGAGCCGGATAAAATCCGCGAGGTCATCGGTCCTGGCGGCAAGACCATTAATAAGATTATCGAAGCCACCAAGGTTGGGGACAAAAAGGTGGATATCGACATTCAAGATGATGGCACCATCTACATTGCTGCCCTGAATGAAGACGTCGGCCGCCGTGTGCAGCAGATGATCCAAGATCTGACGCGGAGTGTCGGAATTGGGGAGGTCTTTACGGGCCGTGTGACCCGCCTCATGAACTTTGGGGCGTTTGTGGAATTGCTCCCGGGGAAAGAGGGACTGGTTCACATTTCACAGCTGTCCTATCAACGGGTCAATAAAGTGGAAGACGTGGTGAATGTCGGCGATACCCTGGTGGTCAAAGTCATCGAAATAGACCCAGCGGGGCGCATCAACCTCTCCCACAAGGACACGATGCCGGTTCCGGAAGGGTACGAGCCCCCAAAGCCGCGGCCGCCACAAGATCGGGACAGGGCCGGTTCTCACCGTCCCCCGTCACATTCGGGACCCCGCCGCGACCCGCGGTGATGCGGTTGGGAGCACAACTGTCAACGGCTAGAGGGCTTGAGACGGTGTTTCAGGAATCTGCTGACTGGGGTCTGACGGCTGTTCAGGTGTTCAGCCGCAGTCCGGTTGGAGGGCAAAGCAAGGAACTTCCCAAAACGGGGACGGTATCGGCCTGGTTGGAACAGGCCCGCATCCGCCCGTTTTTTGTACATGCCCCCTATTTTGTCAATCCCGCAGCAGTGGACGGAGCGATGCAGCAGAGGGCGCGCTCCGTGCTGGCAGAGGAAATGGTCCGGGTGAAACGCTTGAGCGGGGATTTTCTGGTGCTGCACCCTGGTCACTGGCAACCGCCCATGGGGACCAACACTTTAGAGGGGGCTCTCGAAGTCCTGGCTGGGACACTCCGGCACATGCTGACCCGGCCCGGGTTTATTTTGATGGAGAACACGGCGGGGCAGGGCCGGGAAATTGGCGGGTCGCTCTCCGATCTGGTGACCCTGTTTCACCATCTGGGCCGTGTGCGCCGGGTCGGCATTCTCTTGGATACGGCCCATGCTATGGCCTCAGGACTTCCTCTGCAGACAGCGGATGATGTATCGAGACTCTTGGATGACATTGGCGGGCGTCTGGGATGGGAACGGATCCGGGCAATCCACTTGAATGACAGTATGTATCCGGTAGGGTCCCACCGGGACCGCCACGCCCATTTGCTCGAGGGTCAGATGGGGATGGCCGCTTTAGAAGCTTTGGTCCAGTGTGCGGTCCAGCAAGACTGGCCGCTGATTTTGGAAACGCCGGGCTCAACGGCGGAAGCCCGGAAAGCCGACATTGAAGCGGTGCGGAGAGCTGGAGGAGAGGGATGTCCGTAAGATTTCAATGCGGCACGCTGCTGGACCGGGTGCAGCGCTTGCGCTGGCCCCGGTTTTGCTGCGCTGCTGAACAGAACGAAAGGCTGTCACCTTTCTCGAATAGCGAGGCATTGAGGGTCTTCCGGCCGCGGCGCGGGGTGCTGGGGGTGCCTCGAAAGCCACTCCAGGGCGAATGCTTCGCGGTCATGACCGTGTTGTTGTACAGAGTGTGGGGACTGCTCCACGCTCTTTTTCTTTTGCCTTCCTGACTGAATGGCGGCCACTGAAGACGTCAGACAGCCAAGCGTCAAACCTCAGCTTTAGACGCCTAAGTTCCGGTTAAATAGCTTGCCGCGGTTCTTTTGACGAACCCGGAGACAAAAATGAAAATGACGCCGGAGCGTCCAAAACCGACAAAATACATTACGGAATAAGCTAGGGCATCCCTGCGCCTGGCTGATTTTGCTATGGTCAGAGACTTTGCCCAGAAGGAGTTTGGCCCCGCAGTGCCCTCAGTTTTTACGATCTTTTTACTTTATCCCCCAAATCTGCCGCCGTATAGTGGGTGAGGCAGCCAACAGGTAGAGGTGGATGCGGCGCCAGAAAATCGTGCAGGCGTCTGCTTGCAAAAAAAGGAGTGTGGATATTGGAAACAGCAGGGATGGGATTGCTTTTGATTGGACTGTACCTGGGAATCATCGGGCTGATGCGTGTGCTCCAGAAATCTATAGAAAGAAGGTAATACGGTGGGCACATGGGGTCTGCTGACTATTTCGCTTGTCATGATAATCTACCTCGTTTACGTGATTATCCATCCTGAAAAATTCTGAGCAGGGAGTGAGAATGCCGTGACGGTCAGCACCATCGTCTCCTGGGTTGTGATCATAGGAGGGCTGCTCCTCTTATTGAAGCCTCTGGGGACTTACATGTACAAGGTGTTTACGTTTCAGCCGACGCTGCTGGACCGGCCTCTGAAACCGTTGGAGAATCTCATTTTCCGCATCATTCATGTGACGCGGGACCAAGACATGACCGCTTGGGAATATGGTGTCTCGTTTGTTCTGATGAACCTGGTGTGGGCGCTGATGGCCTATACCCTTCTCAGAATTCAAGGAGCCCTGCCGTTTAATCCGCAGCATTTCGGCAACATCCATGCCGGGCTGGCCTTTAACACCTCGGCCAGTTTTACGACGAATACCAACTGGCAGGCCTATAGCGGGGAAAACACGATGTCGTATTTTTCCCAGTTCGCCGTCTTGGAATTTTTGCAGTTTGTAACTCCGGCCAGCGGCGGGGCAGTGGGGCTGGCCTTTATCCGGGGAGTGTCGGGCCGGAAGCTGGGAAATTTCTTTGTGGACCTGACCTTGCTCTTGACACGGGTCTTGCTGCCCTTGGCGCTGATTTTTGGTGTGGCGTTTGTGGCGGCGGGAGTGCCGGACACCCTGGCGCCTTACCTGCACCTCCACACGCTGGCAGGGCAAACCCAGGTTGTGCCCCGCGGACCGATTGCGGGGTGGGAGGCCATTGAGCATTTGGGTCAGAATGGGGGAGGATTTACCAACGCGAATAGCGCTAATCCCTTAGAGAACCCCTCGGCTCTGACCAATGTTCTGCAGAGTATCGCCATGGGCTTGGTGCCAGTCGCGTTCTTCTACATGTTTGGGCTGTTTTCCGGCAAAAAGCGGCTGGCGTGGACATTGATCGCCGTAGCTGGGACCTTGTTCCTGGCGATGCTGGCGATGATGTACTTTCCTGAAGCGGCAGGCAATCCCATGATCAACGCTTTGGGGCTCCACGGGCACGGCAACTACGTGGGCACGGAACTGCAGCAGGGCATGGGCGGCACCTCGATTTTTGAAACCGCGTCCAACGCGTTCACGACGGGCTCCGTCTCGGC
>DAHWJO010000231.1:0-3867 GCA_027344105.1 Sulfobacillus sp. | reverse complement strand
CCTCTCTGTCAAGCTCCCATGTCAAATATTTCGTCGTCGGATAAGCCACACTGCAACGCTTCCAAGTGGACGGAGAATATCCGATAGTTTGCGACAGCCCTCCGGCACGTTGCCAGACGTTGGCACTGTGGCACCCGGTCATTTTGGCGTATCAACTGAAGGAGGACGGGCCAACCACCTACACGGAACATATAGAACCGGCCTTGCGCTATATTCTCGCGCACGGCCCATGGACCGATCTCGAACGCTGGGAAGAGGCGTCCGGGTTTTCGCCCAACACCATGGCTGTGGACATCGCTGCTTTAGCGCTAGGCGCCAAGATCGCACAGCAAGATGGCCACCCGGCTCAGGCTGCCGTCTATCAGGCCGTAGCCCGCCACTGGCTGGACCACATCCAAGCGTGGACCGTGGCCGCCAACGGTCCACTTTCTTCCCGTCCGTACTTCATTCGGATCAGCACGGCGGCCACAGTCAACCCGTCCAACATGATCACCATTGCCAACGGCGGCAGCACCTATCCCCAAAACACTATTGTCGATGCCGGCTTTTTATCATTGGTGCGCTTAGGTCTCCTCTCCCCTTCCGACCCAGTCATTGAGAATTCCATCAAGGTCATCGACCGCACGATTCGGGTGCAAACACCGAACGGGCCCGGATCCCACCGGTATAATCACGACCGCTACGGCAACTATGCCAACGGGGATCCATACAACGGCTCAGGATACGGGGGGCTATGGCCCGTCCTGGACGGTGAGCGCGGGGAGTATGATTTAGCGGCGCAGTTACAGCATATTTCAACGGCCAACAGCCCTCTGTTTTACCTGCAAACCATGAAGAATATGGCCTACGGGTTGGGAATGATTCCCGAACAAGTTTGGCCCTTCGCCACCACAATTCCGGAATCTGCCCCAGGAACCAATCCGGCCACTGCGAGCATTGGACTCAAACCCGGTGCAGCCACCGGCTCGGCAGCCCCGCTCAACTGGGCCATGGCGCAATATGTCAGGCTGGCAGTGGATATCAGCAAACACCGGCTCGTAGACCAACCCCAAAGCTTGCTGAATCAGTTCAACCTGACGTCTCCCATCCCTTCCAGCCTGCCATTAACGGCATCATTCTCATCGGGACACACGGCCCCTTTGCCGGCGGCGGGACCTTACAGTGTCGACAGCGGCAACTGGGTGGTAAACTCGACAGTGCAGACCATCACCGGAACGGCCGCTCCTCAGGCGAAAATTTCCGCAGCCGTGGTCAGTTCCCAAGGTCTGGCCAGCACCTCCACAACCGCCAACGCCGAAGGCCAGTATTCCCTCTCTGTCACCATCCCAGCGTCCTTGCAAACGGTGGAGATCGCGGAGACGGACGGCGCCCAGACCCGCGCCTTAAGCGAAGCGGTGTCGTATTCTCCCCCGCCTTTAGCGGCCTGGCGCAACTTGCCTTTCGATGACCTGGGACCCGGCTTCTACGCATACCCGACCGGCACCTGGTTCATCCCCGGCATGCTCGATATGACGTCGGTGTCCTTGCGGGATGCGGGCACGTCCAATGTCATTAATGTCACCTACAACGTGCTCGACAACATCTACGGCGGATCAGCCGGATTCAGCACAAAACTCATTGAAATTTACCTGGCCAATCCCTCGGCGTCCGGCGGCAGCACGGCGTCCTTGCCATATGCCAATATAGGATTCGCCAAACCCTGGACCTATGCCCTGACGGTGTCGGGATTTGGCACCGAAGAACTCGTGAACGCCCAAGGCACCGTGCTCTCCCAGAATTTGGGGGTATCCACGGACCAGCTCACGCATACTGTCAGCATCAGCATTCCCCAGTCTCTTACCGGCACTATCGGCAAAGGCTGGGGTCTGTATGTGACAACGCTGTTACAGGACGGCTATGCGCCAGGCCAGGTGGCGCCCCTCGAGCAACAAGCCGGGACCTATAACTTCGGGTTCGTTAAAAACAACCCCTATGGCTACTCGACCAGCGTAATGGATGTGCTCTCGCCGAGCGGCACACCCCAAGCCGCCTTGAACTATCTAAATGGGCCCATCGCCCTGAAGCCCGTTATCGTCCCTTGAAGAATTTTCCGCAACCCGCCCTCTATGTTGGGGGCGGATTGATCTTGCCTCCGACCGAACTGTGCGTAGACAGGCATGACCAGCAGTATCCCGCTATTCGTGAAGCCTCCCAGTGTGCGCGGCAATGTCCACACAGCGGTGTGAATCTCGTGTGGTTCAGGCAGCAGCGCACCGTCCCCCGTTTCAACTGACCGACAGGGGGAGCTTTCAGAGGAAAAAATGTCCGCACGCGACAAAAAAATCCCGGCAGGTTGCGGGTTAAAAGCCCGCCGCATGCACCAATTGGCCGACAGCTGCGGTGATGAGCATTGCCGCAGCCCCGCCCAGGAGCACCCGCATCGCCGGGCGGAGAGGAGCTGTCCCTGCAATCCTGGCGCCCATCACGCCGGATGCCGCGAGTCCGGCCAGTGTTACAACAACAATGGCGACTAACCGCACAGTACCTGCTCCCGCAAGCATTCCCAAGAAAGGGATCAGACCCCCGACAAAGAAACTGCTGGCAGACGCCGTCGCAGCTTGCAGCGGGTGCGCCTTGGTATCGGGGCTCTGGCCCACCTCGTCGCGGAGGTGGGCGGCGAGCGGGCCCGCTGCATGAAGCGCCACGGCCACTTGTTCGGCCAGCTCTGGAGACAGCCCCCGAGACTGGTAGATGCCGGTGAGTTCATGCAGCTCTCCCTCGGGATCTTCGATCTGCTCTTCCTGTTCACGGACCCGATCTGCTTGTTCCACGTCCACTTGTGAGCTTACGGAGACATATTCCCCCGCAGCCATCGACATGGCCCCGGCAACTAGTCCAGCCAACCCCGCCGTCATCACCGCGCCCACTCCGGCCCCGCTCGCCGTAACCCCAACCATAATGCTGGATACGGAAACCAGGCCGTCGTCCGCGCCTAGGACTGCAGCCCGCAACCATCCGGCCCGCCCTGCCCGGTGCTCTTCATGGTGAGGCGCTTTCTTGTCAAACAAAGCTCTCAGCATCTATGTCTCCCCTATTGGCACTTCGTCCCGAATACCTACGGTGAGACTAGCATAAACCTCTGCACATGAACATTCCTTGCTCACTGTCTCATTCCCCGAAATTCATTCAGTCTGAACATGCAGTGTTGAATGCTCTGCCGGCGCGCATGAACGGGACAGAGGCTGTAGGACTAGTCGGCGGGAGCTTACCCACACCGTGGCCGGTTTTACTGGCCGGAAGATGCTGGCATCCACTCCCCGCCGATCATCACCGCGGCGACCGGATTATGGCCCGCCCGGTAAGGAATCATGTCCAACCGGTCACTGTCTAAAATGAGAAGGTCCGCTTGCTTGCCCGCTTCCAGGGACCCCACCTCCTGGTCGAGGCCCAGCACATAGGCAGCATTGATGGTGACCGCGGATAGCGCCTCTTCGGGTGTCAACCCGAACAGATGCACCGCCAGGGACAGGGTGAGCGGCATACTGGAAATGGGCGCCGTGCCCGGATTGAAATCCGTCGCCACGGCGATGGCCGCGCCGGCGTCAATCAGGCGTCTGGCAGGAGGGCGGACGGTCTGATTCATGCTGTAGGTTGCCGCCGGCAGGAGCACCGCGACCGAGGCTGACGCGGCCAAGCGAAGAATGTCTTCCTCCGCCATGTAGTCCAGGTGGTCGATCCCCCGGGCGCCCATCCCTATCCCGAGCGCTGTGCCTCCCATCCGGGTGAATTGGTCGGTGTGCAGGCGGACCAGCAAGTGGCGGCGCACCGCCTCCACGATCAGCGGCCTGACCTCCTCGACAGTAAATGCCGTCCTCTCCACAAAGGCGT
>DAHWJO010000230.1:0-3939 GCA_027344105.1 Sulfobacillus sp. | reverse complement strand
AACGCCGGAGGGCCAGGCCATAGTCAGGGATCTGGCCATGCGCTCAGACGTCGTGGTGGCCAACTTGCGCCCCGCGACGCTTCAGAACTGGGGACTGGACTATGACCGGTTAAAAGAGGATCACCCGTCTTTGGTGTATGTGCAGATTACAGGCCACGGCCTGACCGGGCCCTACCGCGACCGTCCGGGATTTGGAAACATCGCGGAAGCGATGGGGGGCATCCGCTACGTCACAGGCTACGCAGACCAGCCGCCGGTCCGCACAGGCGTCTCGCTGGGCGACGAACTGGCTGCCTTGTATGCTGTCATTGGAGCTCTTGCCGCCTTGCGGCACCGCGATGACACGGGCGAAGGGCAGCTGGTGGATGTGGCCCTGACAGAATCGGTGCTGAGTTTAACCGAAGCCATGATGCCCGAATTCCTGAATCAGGGGATTGTCCAGGAGAGATCGGGCAACCAGCTGCTCAGGGCAGCCCCCTCTGGCACTTATCCTACAGCGGACGGGTCATGGGTGGCCATTGGGGCTAACACGGAGGGGACGTTTGCGGCCTTGGCGTCAGCTATGAACAGGGATGACCTGTTGAAAGACCCGCGATTTGCGGATAATCCGCAGCGTGTGAAACATGCCGAAGCACTGGATGAAATTATCACCGCGTGGACTGCAACATTGCCCGCGGCCAGCTTGATGGAGCAGCTGACCGCAGCGGGGGTGCCCGCTGGGCTGGTCATGAGCGCCAGAGAAATTGCCGAGGATCCTCAGTTTGCAGCAAGGGACATGATGGTCCGGGTTCCCGGCGAGCAAGGAGGCACTGTCGGCATGCTTGGCGTGGTTCCGCGCCTGAGTGCGACGCCTGGCCGAATTCTCTCTGCAGGTGGCGCGGTGGGACGGGACACGTCAAACATCCTTCAGCACGTGCTGGGCAGGAGCTTGCCTGAGATTGACCGTCTCAAGGCGGAAGGAGTGATCCGGTAAATGGGTGGGTCCGCAAGAATTATTGACGTGACACCTCGCGACGGTTTGCAGGATTTGAAGCGGTTTGTGGATACGGCTGTCAAGGTTGAATTGGTCAACCGTTTGGTGGAGGCTCGCGTGCAGTGGATTGAAGTGACGTCGTTCGTGTCTCCCAAGATGGTGCCGCAGATGGCTGATGCGGAAATACTCTTGTCCCAATTGCCGGCAGGGGCCGCGCAGTGGATTGCGCTGATTCCCAATCGGCGCGGTTATGACCGCGCGAAGATGACCCAGGCAAAGTATTTGACCTACGTGGTCTCCGCCAGTCCGCGCCACCAGCAGGACAATGTAGGGCGTCCCATGGAAGACTCCCTGCGGGAGTTTGAATCCCTTGCCAGGCAGCCGCAGATGTTGCTGCGCGGCGCCATTTCTTGCGCGTTTGGCTCCCCGTACCCGGAAGAGACGGGGACCGGAGAGGTGGCGGCGGAAATCGCCCGGCGCTATATGATGGCGGGCGCTTGTGAAATTGTCCTGGCGGACACGGTTGGGGTGGCAACACCACAGGAGGTGGACCGGGTCGTGCGGGGTGTGCAGGCGGTGGTGGGAGATGTGCCCCTTGCTGTGCATTTTCACGACCGTTCGGGATTGGGGGAAGAAAACGTTAAGGCGGCTCTAAGTCTGGGGATCAGTCGATTTGAGTCGGCGCTGGCAGGGCTGGGCGGCTGTCCTTTTGCACCGAATGCGCCTGGCAATTTAAATTCGGTAAAACTCGCGACGTGGCTTGAGGGCTGGGGATATGACACGGGAGTGGATATTCCGGGTCTCGCGGGTACGGAAGAGTGGCTGAGGCAGGTCGTCAGCCGGTAGGGTGCTGACCAATAGTATTGCAGGGGATTGTCTTTCCCCTGGTGTTTTCTTCCTGTAATTATCCCGCAATTACATTTCTTCGAAAGAGGGGAATTATTATGAGCGATTTTGCTGAGACGGCGCCCGCAACCATTGCGGCCCGGTTGGACCGTTTGCCCGCCACCCACTACTTCCGGCGCTTTGTCGCCTTGATTTCCATGGGCGGGTGGTTTGAGTTTTATGACCTCTTCATGGCTGGGTACGTGGGCGCAGCCCTGTTGTCGGCGAAAATCTTCACCCTGGGCGATCTCACATTGTTTATTTCTCTCGGTTTCTCCGGTATGTTTGTCGGCACGATTGGCTTTGGCCTTATCAGTGACCTGTGGGGCCGGAAAACCGTCTTCACGTTTTCTCTGATTCTGTATTCGATATTTGTGGCGCTGATGGCGCTGTCACCCTCGGTGGGGTGGATTTTAGCCTTCCGCACGCTGTCCGGGATCGGCATTGGAGCCCAGCTGGTCGTGATCGACACCTATATCACGGAAGTGGTGCCGCATAACACCCGGGGCAAGTACATTGCCTTCAGTCAGATTATTACCTATACCGCTGTACCCGTGGTTGCATTCTTGTCCTACGTGCTGGTGCCGACCCATTTCTTAGTGTCAGGCTGGCGCTGGGTCGTGCTGATTGGCGCGTTGGGGGCCCTCATCGTCTGGTTTATCCGCTTGCGCATTCCCGAGTCTCCCCGCTGGTATTCGCTGCATGGGCGGGTGGCCGACGCCGACGAGGCTATGAGCAATATTGAGAAGAGCGTAATCGCAGAGACCCATGCTGCCTTGCCGGCTCCTCTGCCAGCTTTGCCCGAGGTGGCGTCGAAGCATCCTTTCCGCGAAATCTGGAAACCCGCCTACCGGGGCCGCACCATCATGATGATGGTGTTTCAGTTCTTCCAGACGATTGGCTTCTACGGTTTTGCCGCATGGGTGCCGACGTTGCTTCTCAAAGAAGGGTTTACCCTGCTGCATAGTTTGTTCTATACCTTCCTTATCGCCCTCATTAATCCGGTGGGCCCGTGGTTCGCCATGCTGGTGATTGAGCGGGTGCAGCGCAAGTGGCTGATTGTGATTGAGAGCTTGTCTATTGGGGTCTTGGGATTGCTGTTTGCCCATGTGAGAAGTCCGTTCCTGATTGTTCTGGTGGGAGTGGCCATTACCTTGTTCAACAATGCATTTTCCGCCACGTTTCATGCCTATCAATCGGAATTGTTTCCCACCCGGGCCCGTTCGACCGGCATCGGCTTTACCTATAGCTGGAGCCGGTTAAGCGCGATGCTGACGGCGTTTTTGATTGCGGTGGTGCTCCAGCATTACGGCGTCAATGGCGTGTTTGTGACGATAGGGCTGGCAATGGCCATTGTGGCGATTACAATTGGATTCTTTGGGCCCCGTACCAATAACGCGCAGCTTGAGGCCATTTCGCAATAAGGGGAGAAGATGACAGAGGCGGGACAGTGGACATTTACGGGAGGCCAGCAACTGACCGAAGCGGGCATCCAGCCCTTGATGGAGCTGAATGTGGGTGTGGATGGGGCTGCTTCTCAGCGCATTCTCCTCGGTGAGCCCATTATCGCCGTACCCGGGCTGGTCGACCTGCACGCCCATATTGACCGGGGAAACAAAGACTCCGTGGGGATTCCCGCGGCATGGCTGAAGGGGACAGGAGTTCACCATGCCGCCGATGGCGGCACTTACGGCTGGGCCTCGTGGGATTTTGAGGCACCTCACCTCGAGCCTGTACGGTGGTGGGTGTCACTCCTGCCCGAAGGGCTGAGGACTTTTCCCCAGACACCGAGGCTGCGTGATGTGATGCCCGACATGGCTGAGCCCGCAGCTCACACTTTCCGCATGCCCCGGCATTTTGTGGGATTCAAGATCCGTCTGGGTCAGAATGACCGCCAGGATGACGAGGACCTACTGCAGACGGGCCTGTTGTGGTCGCAGCATTTTCATGTGCCTCTGATGGTGCATTGGACTGGAACGTTTTTGCCGACGGAGGTGGTGGCCTCCATTCTCCGGCCAGGAGATGTGCTCACGCACATCTATGCTCCTTTGACAGACGGTGAAACCCTGAACGCAAGGGTC
>DAHWJO010000022.1:0-29925 GCA_027344105.1 Sulfobacillus sp. | reverse complement strand
CGTGTCCTTTGGCTTTGAACTTCACACCATTCGCGGGTTCAAGAAGATGCCAAGGCGCAGTGGATTAGCGCTCATCGTGATGGTGGCCATGGCGGTCGGGTGCATCCGGCAGCAACATCCCGAACGCATGCGGAGTTTAGTCCGCAGCGCCTAGGCGCTGACGAGCTTCTCGCGGGTCCCATCCTCCCCGATTTCCCACTCTCGACGAGAGTGGGTCTTGGTGTACCCAAAAAGCGTCATGCGTCGCAGAACAGTGCGGTCAACCTCCTGCAAAACGAGTCGGGAGCCGAAAAAATCGAGTATGAAACCCTCTCATAGGTTGTCCACAGGACGAAAAAGGACCACAGCGCAAAAAGCTCATTAAGCTTTTAAATCGATATAGCACTCATTATGTGAATGGATAGCTCCGGGGCCTGCTCTTGAAAACCACGGGTGTGCAGTCCCCCGTGAGATGCGGACCAATCACGCCAGAGTTTTGGGCGGAAGCCCAAGCTGGCGGAACTCAAATGTCCAGATATCCGATTCCTCGCTGACTGTCTGCTGCCTGGTCTTGCCGACGCCGTGGCCAGCTTGGGGCTCTATGCGCAGGTGCACGGGGTATCCCGATGCTGTGGCCTGCTGCAGGCGGGCCGCCATCTTCCTCGCGTGCAAAGGGGCTACCCTGCTGTCATGAGCCGAGGTGAAAATTAAAACCGCCGGGTACCTGGTGTTCGCTACCACATGGTGATAAGGCGAATAACGCTGCAGCCACCGCCATTCTTCCAGATGGTGAGGATCGCCGTATTCGGCTGTCCAAAGCGCCGCCACCAGAAACTGATCATAGCGCAGCATGTCCAGGAGCGGAACCCCGATAACCGCCGCGCGCATCAGTTCCGGATGCTGGGTGACCAGGGCTCCCGTCAGCAGACCGCCATTGCTGCGCCCAGTGATGCCCAAGGATTCAGGGCGGGTATAGCCGCGGTCCGCGAGGTAGCGCAAGACGTTGGCCATATCATCAAAGACATTCTGTTTTTCGCCCCGCATTCCCGCCTGGTGCCACGGTTCGCCCCGCTCGCTGCCGCCCCTCAATCCTGCCACAATGTACAGGCCGCCAGATTCCAACCATAGCTGAATTCCCGCCGAATACGCGGGAGAGTATGCAATATTGAACCCGCCATATCCCCCCACTATGGCCGGCAGCGGATGGTCGAATGGCCCGGATCCGCGTTTGGCCAAAAAGATGGGAATTATGGCGCCACCCGTTGACGGCACACTTTCTGACCAAATGTCGATGTCGGGTATGGGGGCCACCGCGGATCCCCACGGACGGGTGCGGTCCTCGGCCGTGTCCACCGCATACACCTGGCGGGGCTGGTCAAATGAGGTCCACCCCACATAGGCGGTGGAGCTGAGGGGATCCGCCCCGATGCCGAATACGGTGCCGATGCCCTCATGGGGCAGGGGGAATTTCCGGACATCCCCTCCGGGTGACGTCCATTGCAGCAGTGCGCGGGCATCTTTCCAGCGCAGGGTCAAGAGTCCTCCGCCGCAGGGAGTGCACACTTCCAGAGGTTGTCCCGGCACTTCGGCGGTGACTGTCTGCCAATTGGAGGTGTCGCTGTCCCACCGGACAATTTCTCCGAAATTCCCGGCGTGACGGTGCACCCCATAGACCTGGTTGTGGTGCCAAAAAGGCTCGATGCGTTCACTGAAGCTGTCGAACAGGGTGGCATCGGGAGGGCCGGGACAGGCGACAGCGCGCAGCACCAGCCGGTTGGCGCTCCAGCCCCGGTGGGTCTCAATTAGAAGATGGGATCCGGTGTCTGACGAAGACACGCTGAACGTCGCCGTCTTGCTGTCATCTTGATAGACGACGGCATCATCATGGTAATCCGTGCCCAGGACATGTTGGTAGACACGCTGGTGATAGTACTGGGGCTCATTGTCCGAATTCAGGGGGTAACGGGTGTAAAAGAAAGAGTTTTGGCCCTGGGCCATGCTCACGGAGGCCCAGCGGGTCCCGGGAATCGCCTCCGTCAGCGTCTTCCCTGCGGTACAGTCATAAATTTTGAGGACTGTCCATTCGTCCCCCTGCTCTGACACCCCGTAAAACACGTACCGGCCGTCTTCTGAGAGGGTAAACCAGTCCACGGCCTCCGGCGTCTCTGCCCCCGAGGGGTCGTACACGACCTGAGCGCGTCCCCCTGGGGTATTCATGACCTCCAGCCGGGACTGATTGCCTGTGGCGGGGCGCACTAAATATGCCAGTGTGCTTCCCCGAACTTGCGGCACGCCTTGGTCGCCCCTGTCTGTCAGGGCTGTGAGCCGGGCGTTGACGAGAGGCCAATAAGGGTCCCGGCCCAAAGCTTCTTCAGTCGCCCGGTGCTGCTCCATATCAAATTGCCGCGTGGCGGCGCTATCTTCTTCCAGTGCGCGGAAAGGGTCCCTGACGGCAAATCCGTGCATCGTTTCGTAAGCCACTGCTCACCTCTCCTCTCTCTCCCTTGTCCGAACACGAGAAGGTTTCGCCACAGGCGGGGGAAATTCCTGCCATCCGCACCATGTTCCTGCTATTTCATCATGCAACCTGCGGGCCCACTGCAACAGGCCGCGGCCCCGAATTATAGCGGCGGCTCTGGGCGGTTAATATTTGGGCATCATTTCCAAATCTCGTTCATAGGATGGGTCCATAGGACAAGACTATACTGCTTGGAGGGATTGCGTATGATGACGTCATCTAGCGGCTGGCCCGCTCGCAAAAGGGGGATCTGGTCAGCACGGGCAGCCATGGCATGCGGCGCGCTGCTCTTAGGGAGCGCGGTCCACGAGGCCGGCTCCTCCCTGCCGGCACCTGTCCCCAGGCACACCCCATCTTTGTCACTCCCCCGCGCCCTGCCCCGCCCGAGCAAACTCCGGCGGCCACTTTCGTCTCTTCCCCAATCCATCCAGCCCGCCCATGTCTACCGGATCCGGTGGGGAGATTCCCTGTGGAGTTTGGCGCAGCGCTTCCATATTTCCATCGCGGCCTTGGAAAGCGCCAATCACCTGAATGGCACGACCATTTATGCGGGGGATATTCTGACGATCCCCACTGCCCATACGGTGGTTCCTGGCGAGTCCGTCGAATCGATTGCGCGGCAGCATAAGGTTCCCGTGCTCACATTGTGGCACGCCAACCATCTCGTTTCGGACAAGCTGGCCGGGGGCCAGACACTGGTCATTCCGGCTGCCGACGCCAGCGCGTCGGTCTTTGATGCCCAGACCACCCCAGTCAATGGTCCCGGCCCGGCCCCGTCTACCGTCCCTTTCACTCACGAGGACATCCGGTTGCTGGCCCACCTGGTTCATGCGGAGGCCGGGAACCAGCCATTTCTAGGACAGGTGGGCGTGGCCGCCGTGGTGTTGAACCGCCTGAAAAGTCCAGGGTTCCCTAAAACCATCCCGGAAGTGATTGAGGAGCCGGGCCAGTTTGATTCCGTTATTACCGGAAGCTTCTGGCAGTCTCCGGGATCTCTCGCTTACAAGGCTGTCATGGCGGCCCTTAAGGGCGCGGATCCGACCGGGGGCGCCCTGTTCTATTACAATCCATCGCTGCCCTATGCCAACTGGATGAACACCCTGCCTGTCACCGCCACGATCGGGAGCCAGGTTTTCTGCCGGTGAGCTTGCCAGCGGCCGATACTGACCGGCGTGCTCTATTCTGTCAGGTCGGGGCCTTACAACTCTTGCAGTGACCGGGCGCGGCTGAGAACTTGGGCAATCACCCTGTCGGGCCCATAGAGTGACAAATCAAGCCAGCGGGCCGACTTCTCCGAGCGGAACCAGGTGAGCTGGCGCTTTGCATATTGTTTGGTATGCACAGCAATGCTGGCATTGCGCTCAGATTCGGACATCAGCCCGTAAGCCCACTGCACGGTCTCGCGGTAGCCAATCGCCGACAGGCTCTGGGCGCTGCGGGGCACGCCTTGCTGCAGCAGCCCCAAGACTTCCTGGGGCAGCCCCGCATCCAGCATGGTCTGGGTGCGCTGCTCAATGCGGTGGTGCAAGTCGGTCAGAGGACGTGTCAGTACCCAGTATTCAAAACGGTACGGACTCGGCTGCCCCTGGCGCGCGAGGGGGCGGCCAGTGGTCCACACGACCTCTAAAGCCCGGCTCAAGCGGTTTTTATCCTGGGCAGCAATTGCCTGGTAGCCTTCAGGGTCCAAGATCTTGAGGAGGGAGCGGATTTTTTCCCACCCGTGCTCCTCGGCAATGAGGCGGATGTGGCGTCTGACCGCGGCCGACAAGACTGGATCTTGGGGAGTGAAGATAAAATTTTGAATCACCGCGCGAATCCACAGTCCTGTCCCCCCCACCATGACCGGCAGTTTGCCCCGCGACACGATATCTTGAATACAGGTCTTCGCATACCGTTGGTAATCAGCTACGGAGTACGCGGCGTCTGCGGGAACCAGGTCCAGTCCAAAGTGAGGAATGTGCCGGCGGTCCTTCTCCGCAATTTTTGCTGTGCCGATATTGACCCCCTGAAAGATTTGGGCCGAGTCACAGGAGATAATCTCGCCGTGCACGGCCTCCGCAACGGCCAGACTCACCTCGGTCTTGCCTGCGGCCGTCGGGCCCGCCAATATAATGAGGGGCAGCTTGCCCTCCTGCTTATCCTCTGCGTCCAAAGCGGCGGTCCACCTCCTCTAAGCTTAAGTGCAGCGTCGTGGGGCGCCCGTGCGGGCACCCCCGGGGATCTTCGGTCCGGGCCATCATGTCCAGCAGTGTCTGCATCTCCTCGAGCGTGAGGGCCCGGTACGCTTTAACCGCGGCCTTGCACGCCGCCATGGCATATTTCGCTTCCTGGGTCCAGAAAATCGGGTGGCCTTGGTGCTGCTCGCTGTCTGCCAGAGATTCCAGCACTGTGCGGATGATCCCGCCACTGTCTTTGTGCGGGCTGGACAAGCCTTGGGGCAAGGCCCGCACCAGAAGGGTGGTCCCGCCCACCTCATCGACGTCGAATCCCATCTCGGCGAACATGCCCCGATGTTCCTGCCACTTCGCCCATTCTCCCGGCAAGCAGGTGTATGTATACGGGATCAGCAAAGGCTGGCTCACGAGGATATCGTGCCCCTTCTTGCGGAACTCCTCATAGTACACGCGCTCGTGGGCAGCATGTTGGTCAATCAGATAGAGCCCGAGAGGGCCCTGGGCTATAATGTATTTTGCCTGCCACTGCCCTAGAGGAACCAGCTCACGGTATTCTTGATGCAATATGGGGCCTGCCTCAGGCGGTGACGTCTCCTGCTGCTCCCATGTCAGCGCCAACTGCCCCCCATGCGCTGGGGAGGGCGCTCTCTGCAGCGTTTCAGCCGCTGATGAGCGCAGCACTAAGGGAGAGGACTGCGAGTGTGTCGCCAGCACATCACTCACCACCCGGTACAGGCGGCCGGCAATCATGCGCTCCCGGTCCAGGCGGACTTCTGCCTTGGTGGGGTGGGCATTGGGGTCCACCTCTGCCCCATCCACCTCGACCCACAGCCAAAAATAGGGATAGCGGCGGTCCGGCACGTTCGGGCGGAATGCTTCCTCGACAGCGTTGCGCAAGGCCCAGTTGGTCACCCAGCGCCGGTTGATGAACAGACTCTGCCCCTGTCTTGTCCCCCGGTGCCGCCCCGCCGGGCACACGAACCCGGAAATGGCCATGCCCTGCCCTGACCAGGCTATCTCTAAAAGGTCAGCCGCCACGTCTTGGCCAAACAGCTGCACAACAATGTCCTCAATCCTTCCCTGGCCCGGAGTCTGCCACAGCACCTTGCCTCCGCTTGTGAGCTTGAATGCCACCTGGGGATAGCCTACCGCATAGTGCTGGAGGGTGTTCTGCACAGCGCCCAATTCGGCTGTCGGGGATTTTAAGGACTTGAGGCGAGCCGGCACATTAAAAAACAGGTCCTCGACCTGAATATCGGTCCCTTGGCCCATAGCGCAGGGCTGGGGTTCCGAAGACACTCCGCCGTCAATGTGCACGCGGTATCCGTAAGCCGCGCCCTTTTGGCACGAGGCAATCTGCATCCGGCTTACCGCGGAAATGGCCGCGAGCGCTTCTCCGCGGAACCCCAGGGTCGGGGAGCGCACGAGATCCTCTAGCCTCTCAATTTTCGATGTGGCGTGTCTCTTCACCGATAGAAGGATATCCTCCCGGTCCATGCCCCCGCCGTCATCATGCACCGCCAAAAAGCTGAGCCCGCCGTCGCCCACAGTGATGTCGATGTGGCGGGCCCCGGAATCCAGCGAGTTCTCGACCAATTCCTTGGCCGCCGACGCCGGACGCTCAACCACTTCTCCGGCCGCAATCTGGTCAGCGACCAGCGCGTCCAGAATGTGTATCTGGCTCATCTCCTGCTCCTTTCGGTGTGGACCGCTCTAGCCTTTCACGCCAGCCGCTGATCCAGTCCCATGCCTCCCGCGGAGAAATTTCATCGGGGTCGAGTGCGGCCAGCGCAGAGACCAATTCTTGACCGATGGGATCCGGCTTGAACCAGGTCACCTGCTGCACAGGTTCTGTCAGTTCGCGGCTGTGTTCCTCCCACTCGCCCAGCAAGTGCCGCGCCCGGGTCAGCAGTGTTTTGGGCAGCCCAGCCAATTCCGCCACTTCCACCCCATAGGAACGCGAAGCCGCCCCGGAGATAATGCGGTGGGTGAAGACCAGCTGCCGGGTTTCGGGATCATGCACCACCTCCACCGACAAATTGTCTACCCGCTCGTGGCTGTCCGCGAGCTGAGTCAGCTCGTGGTAGTGCGTGGCGAACAGGGTCAGCGGCCCCTGTTCCGCTGACAGGCGCTCGGCCACGGCCTGGGCTATCGCCATCCCGTCAAAGGTGGAAGTGCCCCGGCCGAGTTCGTCCAAGACCACTAGACTGCCATGGTCGCTTTGACGCAAGATCCATGCCATTTCTTCCATTTCCACCATAAAGGTGCTCTGCCCCCGGTAGATGTCATCGTCCGCCCCGATCCGGGCAAACACCCCGGTGAATACAGGCAGACTCATCCGCTCACAAGCGACGGGAGCGCCAATATGGGCCAGCAGGACATTGAGCGCCACCGCCCGCATAAAGGTCGACTTCCCTCCCATATTCGGCCCTGTGACGAGAGCCAGCCTCATGCTGCCGGGGATGCGCAGGGAGGACGGTACAAACTGCCCGGCAAGGGTCTCTAGCACAGGATGGCGCAGGCCTTCAAGGACGAGGTCACGGTCCCCGCTTTCGCGGTTCCACGCCGGCATCCGGTAGTTTCTCAGTACGGAGACTTCGGCCAGAGAACTCACCGCATCCAATTCACCGAGCCAGTGCGCTAGGTCATTCAGCGCCTCACTGGATGCGCGGATCTGTTCCAGCAGAACCATGCCCTGGGTGTACTCGTAGGTCTTGAGTTTGCTGTCCGCCTCCAGGATTGTGCGCTCAAGCTCCAAAAGGGCATCGCTCGTGTACCGCTCGGCATTGGTCATCGTCTGCCGACGCCGCCAGTCCTCAGGCACTTTGTGGGACTGGCCGCGGCTGACTTCCAAGTAGTACCCGAAGGTCCGGTGGTACCCCACCTTCAGCGCCCTGATCCCCGAGCGCTCCTTTTCCGACTGTTCCAGAGCCGCCAGCGCCTCCCGCTGATTCCCCAATAGGGCCCGGTAGCGGTCAACCTCAGGGTCCGCGCCGTCCCGGATGAGTCCCCCTTCATCCCACTTGGCAGGCACCTGGTCATTCAGTGGCCCCAATTGCGCCGCTAGGGCCTCGAGGCGGGAGAAGGCCGGCGCTGGCCCCTCGCTGGGAGGCTTCAGCGCCCGTGCCGCCGCATAGGTTTCGAAAGACGCTGAGAGCGCCGAGCGGATGGCGACCACGTCTTTTGGCGATGCCAGGCCGAGCGCCACCCGGGAAACCCGCTTGGCGAGGTCTCCAACCGGTTTGAGGGCTTGCCGGACGGCCGCCCGGGTGATGGGGGCATCCATCCAGCCCCGAATGGCCTGCTGGCGGCTTTCAATAGCGGCAGGGGAAGTGAGGGGGCGCTCAAGCCAGGCCTTAAGCTGGCGGTGGCCCAGGGCGCTCTCGGTCACATCCAGCACCGACAGCAGACTGGGACCGCGGTCGCTGAATACATTGAGCTGCGCCAGCGTCCGCGCGCTGACCAGCATCGTGTCCTCGGGATTGTTCCAGATGACATGGGTCAGGTGCCGCGGCTCCTGCCGTTCCATACGCGCGACGTATCGCCAGAGGATGTAGACCGCATTCTGGGCGGCTGGGTGGTCCGCCAGTCCCCAGGCGCTGAGCGTCTGCGTGCCCAATTTATCCGCCAGGAAAGTTTCTTGCTCGCGGGCGCTGACGGGAATCGCAAACCACTGCGCGGAGGGGACCTGCCTGCCGGACAGTTCGAGGGGCTCAGGCCAGTTGGACAGATACTCCTGGGGGCGCCAGTGCTCCCACTGTCCGGCAATAGAGGGGGCGGAGCCGCGTCCCATCTTCTGCTCGGTGAGATAGATGGTGCCGGTGGCCAGTTCGGCGACGGCCAGAGCCCAGTCTTTCTTGCCGGCATACAGCACAGCCAGACGGGCGGGCTCCCGGTCATTGTCATCCACAAAGGTCCCGGGAGAGACGACCCGGATGATTTGGCGGTCAACCAGTCCTTTGGCCTCCCGCGGATCTTCGGTCTGTTCGGCTATCGCTACCGTGAACCCGGCGTCGATCAGGCGGCGCAGGTACAGGTCAACGGCGTGATAGGGCACTCCGCACATGGGGGTCACCTTATCCCGCGTGGTCAGCTGCACGTCGAGCACCGGCGCCGCGATCTGGGCATCGTCTCCAAACAGCTCGTAAAAGTCCCCCAGGCGGAAAAACAGCAAAGCCCCCGGAGTCTCACGCTTCAGCCGCTGATACTGTTCTTGCATCGGGGTAGGCTTCGGGTTGCTCACGGGGCCACGGCCCTGCTCCCGCCGCTGGCTGCCAGCCACAGTCCTTCCAGAAAGCCCCGGGTGCTGAACGTCACCTGCGTCCACCCATAAAAGGAAAACAGTTCCTGAATCAGCCGCAGTCCCTGCGGGAAAATTTTTCGGCGCAGGGGATCGAGAACGTTCAGCATTTCGGGATGCGCCGTCAGATTGTCCAGAACGTCTTGCACCTGCTGGGCTGCAATATGTTCTGTCCTCAGCATGGTAGACAGCGCCTGGGCTGTCCCGCCCACAATGACGGGATTCTGAATTTCGCCTTGCGCCGGCCAGGACACCACGCCCTGGTGGGCGGCTCCGGCCGGGACGCTGTAGGCCTGGGTTTCTGACGCAAATTCTGTGCTGCCTCCCCCCACGTCCACGATCCAGCGCGTCTGGGGGAGGGCCGCTTTGACCGCCAGCCACGTCGCCCTCCCTTCTTCCGCGCCGGTGACTTCCCAAAATGGCCACCCCCGCCGCGCGACCAGTTCCGCCAGGTGGGGCTGGCGGCGCACGGCTTCCCCGCCCGCCGCCAGCCGCACGGCGCACCCAGTCCCGTTCAGAGCCTCGGTGAATTCTTGCAGGACAGCGTCCAGTTCTGTTGCGCCGGCTTCCGCATACAGGTTCACCAGCCGCTGCCGGCGCAAGAGCACACGGGACAGGTCTTCCGCCACCAAGAGGCTCGTGCTGGTCGAGCCGATTTTCATTGCTGCCACGGTCCGCATCTCATCACCCTCTTAACAAAAAATTGCTAGAGCTAAGCCAATGTGTCAGTATTATAGCAAATTATCCTTGGGAAGCAGGTATCAGACATGACGGGAAACGAGCGCCGGCTGTGGCTGAAAGAGCATTTAACAGGGACTGCCCCCATAGCAGGACATGACCTGTCCCAGTTTTTAGGGGTCAGTCGCCAGGTGATTGTCCAGGATATTGCCTTGCTGCGTGCAGAAGGGCACCCCATCATTTCGACGCCCCGGGGCTACATGTTTTGGGAGCGGGCTTCGGGAAGCATCCGCGCCGTGCTGGCGGTCAGGCACTCGGATGCGCCTGAAGTGGTCAGAGGGGAGCTTGTCACGATGGTAACGAGCGGTGTGACGGTCCTCAATGTTATCGTCGCTCACCCTCTTTACGGCGAACTGGTTGGCAATCTCAATCTCAGCACTGTCGATGATGTGGACCGCTTCTTGCAGAACATGGAAACGCTCGGAGCGACCCTTTTGTCGCAGTTGACGGACGGCGTGCACCTGCATACCATCGAAGGCAGCCCCGACAATATCGCCCGCGCCAAGCAAGCTCTCGCGCAAAAGGGACTTCTTCTTCAGGCCAGCTAGCTCCTCCAAAGATGATCGCGGAAAGGAGATGTCTGGTGAGCGCAGCCCAATTTTGGAGCCAGGCGCCTGCCCCGCGCGGCACGGCGGGTGACTGGATTATGGCGCGCAAGGAACCTTCCGCCGGGGTCCCGTGGGGGCCTTCCAGCCGGGGCATCGCGGCTACTCCGGGATCACCCGCCCTATGGGTCAAGGAGCAAGAGTGGCGTCCTATTTTGGTGACGGATTTGCCGTGCGTGGTGGACTGGGATGGGGTGGGCGTGGCGGTCATAGCCGACGGCCATCTGCAGTTTCCTGAAATCAGCCGATACCTGGCGGGCGGGGGCGCCAAATTGTTCGTAGTGGCGGATGAGCGGCCGCGCCCAGACTACCGGAGCGGGTTGTGGCGGGAAGTCCAGCAAAATCAGGTTCTCGGCCTATCCTGGTATCCTTGTCCTTCATTGCTTGTTCCGTGTGAAATGGATCCCCGCGGCACCGGCATCCTCCCTGCCGCAGCGTCCGCGGGCCCGCTGCGGGTCGGGTGGACATGGCAGGACCTGGCGGACCTCAGGAGCCGGCACCCGATCTGGCCGCGCATGCGACCGGACCTGTACCAGCGCCACTGGTGGGGCCGGACATGAAGCCAGGCCGCTGGGCACAGTCCCATTACCTGCAGTTTTTGGCCAGACGTCTCGGGCATGTTCTGGACAGCTCCTGGCGTTCTTGGCGGCCCGGCGCCCCCTCTCCCCGCAGGCCGGCAGACATTTCCCGCCCCCGGATCGGGGCGGTGCAGTTCCGGCTGAGTCCCGTTGAGAGCGCAGACATCTGGCACGGCCGTCTGGCAGCAATCTTTCAGCGGGCTGTAGAGGCGCACCTCAATATTCTGGTATTCCCAGAGGATATGCCTATGCCCCTGCTGGGAGTGGTCCGCCGCTGGCTGCCTCCCTCACGGACCCCTCCTCATCCCGCCCAGGTCAAGGCATTCTTAACCGTGCTCAGCCCTATTGCCTACCACCACTGGCGGATGGTTATGCAGAGTCTGGCCGGGCATTTCGGAATTTTGACGGTGGCCGGTTCGGGAATGACGGCTCAAGCCGGCATCTTGTATAATCAAGCTGTTGTGATATCTGCTAGGGGAGAGATCATTGCCGAGCAGCCGAAGATGCATTTGTTTGCTTTTGAACAGGAGTGGGGCGTGGAGCCAGGGCCGCTGACCACGCAGGACGCCGGATCCTGGCCGCTATATGCCGTCGTGTGCAATGACGCCACCTATTACGAGACCTTCCGCATGGTCAGGCATCAGGGGGCGGATCTGGTCGCCGTCCCTATTGCGGACCCGGAACCCCAATATTCCGAGAACAAAGCCCGGCGGGGCACTTGGGCCCGTGTTCAGGAAACGCCCGTATGCGGCATTGTCGGGGCCGGTACTGGCTTGCTGTTTGGGTTTGCCCTATCAGGCAAGGCCGGGATTTACCTGCCGGCGGAACTCACGGCCGACGGCAGCGGTGTTCTCGCTGAGTCCCTGGACCCCTATGGCGAGGGTCTGGTGACCGCCACGGTGGATTTAGAGGCTCTGCACGATTTTCAGGGTACCCGCCTACACATGCCCCCCGGCCCATGGCATAATCTGTATCAGTCAGCACCATAACCTGCAGGAACAAAGGAGATGCTTTGGTGGCCATTCTTCACAGCATCACGCACGGGATCCTAGCGTTGGGGATTATGGGTGTATTCATTGGCATGTTTCTCGAGAGCGCTTATATTCCCGTTCCCTCCGAAGTCATTCTCCCCTACGCGGGGTATCTGGTCTATATCCACCGGGCGAGTCTAGCCGAAGCCATGCTGGCTGGCCTGCTGGGCGGGTTGTTTGGCGCCGTGTTCGCTTACTGGATTGCCCGCTATGGCGGCCGGCCATTAGTGGATCGGTATGGCCGTTACTTGCTCATCCATCAAAAACAGATGGACCGCGCTGACCGCTGGTTCCAACGGCACGGGGACGGGGCGGTGTTTTTCGGTCGGCTGCTCCCTGGCATCCGCACGTACATCTCCCTGCCGGCAGGCGTGGCCGAGATGCCTCAAGGGCGTTTCGTGCTTTTTTCCCTTCTAGGAGCCCTGCCATGGACTATTCTGTTCACATATATTGGCTACATTCTAGGAAACAAATGGCAAAATATTGGACAGCTAGCCCAATATTTTGCTGCGGGCGTGGTCATTCTCTTCATTGCTTGGGTGGCCATGCTATGGAGGAATCGCGCCAAAGCCAGTCGCTGACCTCCCACCACAACAGCCACGGAATCATCCAGAGAACCTTGAGGTCGGTATGAGCCCGCAACGGGGCGATAGCTTCAGTCAAGTTTTCTAGTCCGACAGCTCCCAAAGTGACGGTGCGAAACACATTGACCGCTCCCTGCCAGGGACTCATCCAGTTCTGGAGGGCGAAGGGCAGCGCGAACCCCGCCATAAACCCGGCCGCCACGGCGACAATCTGCCCCGAGCCAATCATCAGGGCCAGCAGTGTTCCGACCGCCTCCAACGGCTCAACCCATTCGTTTGACAGGGTGTGCGAAATCTTCTGCTGCTGGTGAATGTCGGCCGCGGCGCGCACGACCAAAATAGCGCCCGCACCAAACCACCAGCCCCGGAGGGATTCGTCGCTCATGTTTTGCCAGAACAAGGCCACGAGGGCTATGACCGCCGCCCACAGCGCAAGAGAATGCAGGGGATGGGTCAGGCGGCCCTTGCGAAAAAATCCTGCGCCCCCTTGAAATCCCACCAGCATTCCCGATGCGAGCACCCACAGTCCCTGTGTCAAAAGGCCCTACCCCCTTGGAATCTCAGCCCAAAATCCGGGAGCCTCAAATCCCAAACGCCACAACGCTATTCCTGCCAGATGGTAGGATTGTGCCAGACGGCTGCGGGCCTGGGCGGAGCGGTTTCCCATGTAATAGACAATATGCTTCACCCCCCCGGCGTCAGTATAGGTCAGCACGTTTTGCGAATCGGCAGCATCATAATGCGGCGTCACCCCAACTTGGCGGGCAAGGCCCGGCACCGCCTCGTCCGGGACTGTAAGGGCTGGGCCGGCCGCCCCGTCATCCACCCAGTCGTACCCGTACATGCCTATGGCCAGCACGAGACGGTCAGCTGGCGCCACCTTCAATGCCGCCTGGATATTCTGGTTCACCCATCCCCAGGGAGCCACAGGCCCGGGCGGTCCCCCGCTGTAGTGGTGGTCGTAGGTCATGATGACCAAGGTATTTGCGAAGGCGGCCAGACGGTGGTAGTCATAGGCACCGTTGACCGAATACGGGACGCCCACCAAAGGGAAAACGGATACCGCCAGTGTTTTGTGCAAAGCATGGAGCGGTTTGGCCAAACTCTCGATAAAGAGACTCAAATCATTCCGGCTCGATGCGGGGATCAGCTCGAAGTCAATATTGACCCCGCTGAAGCGGTCGCGCTGCACCAGCGCGACAATATTCGCCACCGCCGTGTTGCGGTTGACCGCACTGTACAGCACTTGGGCGCCGCCGCCGGCATTGGTCAGCAGGGGCACCAATGGAATATGGTGCGCCAGTGCCAGCTCAGCCACGTGGGGATCATACCCTACATTGCTCAGTGACCCCGAAGGATTCACGGCAAACCAGCGCGGACTGACCGTGCTCAGATGGCTCTCATGACTGCGAAAGGAGGAATACGAGCCCGGGTGCCCGCTCGACGGGTCATAGTTCTGATAAAATCCCACCACTTGAAACTTTTCGGGCCCGGAGGTCACAGACGACCGTGGCGGGCGGACACTCACCCAGATCACCAGAGCCACAACCACAGCCCCGAGGGCCCCTGCAATCCACAGTTTGTACTCGTGCCACAGTTCCCGCCAGTCCCCCATCTCTACGCATCTCCCAGGTTTCTTTGTGCCTAGTATGGGCGAACATTGGCACTTCATGCAGTCGGCTGCCCGTTCCTATGATTTCACGGACGTTCGCTGACTTCTCAGCCGTGTGCGCAGTTTCCGGTTTTCCAATTCGAGAGAATGAATGCGAAACTGCTTTTCGCGGGCCTCGAGCGTTAATAGGTTCATGAGCACCCGGCGGCTGGACCGCAGTCCTAGGAGCTTTTCGTGCAGGTTCCGGATTTCTTCCTCCAGCCGGGCGATCTCCTGCTGAGCATCTGTATACATGTGAGCGACCCTCCTCAGCCTTAGTATACCGAAACCAGTGCCAAATTATTCCTAATGTGGCAGGCTCCGGGATGGCTTGGTGCCGTGACGACTCCTCCCATGCAATCCCAGACGGCCCCGTACGAGCCGGCGGTCTCCGGTTAGACCGCTCTGGTGAGAATCTTCTTGGCCGCATTGATATCCCGGTTGCGCACATATCCGCAATTCGGACAATCATGCGTCCGGTCCTTAAGTTCTTTATGCACACCCGCATGGCACCGCGAGCACTCTTGTGTGGTGTTGTATGGATTGACTCGCGCTCCGTCTGGCGGCGAGAGACGGGTCTCTCCAAAGGGGGTTTCAGCTGGCCCAATTTTCTCAGATGCTTCGGCATCTCAAAGAATTTTCCGCCGGACGTGATGGTGAGATGCTTAAGGCCTAGGTCAATCCCAACAGGCGGGAGAGCACTAGCCGGAAGGGGCGCGGCCGTGATCTCACAGGACAATGCGAGATAGTCCCCCTTTCTTCGCGGTGACCGCCGCCGGCTTCAGGCCGCCGTCAATCCGTCGGTGCTGTTTGATTCGTACCTCTCCGAGTTTGGACAGGGTGACGGTTCGGTCCGAGACCTTTCGGCCGGTTTGGTTGGGTATAGGTGAATGAGTGATAGCGCTGGGCGGGCTGAAACCGGGAGAGCCGGGTTTCCTTCCGTTCTTAACGCGGCGAGAGAACGCTTGAAAGGCTATGCCGAGCCGTTTCGCCACGTGCTGCAAGACTTGCGAATGCACATTTTTTAATGCCGCACAGCTTCATCAAACATCCCGCGTGCCGAAATCTCGTCTGCCGGATGAAGCAGTGGAATTACTCTTACAACGTCGCCAGAAAAGCTGGCAAGGGGCCTGCGGCCCGCGCCTGATATCCCCCAAAAAGCCCGCGCCCCGAGGTCTCGGGAGGCGGGCTATGGATTTTTTGACTCGGTTATGCCAAGGCGTGGGCGAGTTCCACAAAGGTGCGCACCATGACGCCTGTCGGACCGCTGACGGCGTTCAGGGGGCCTTCCTTAGTCCATGCCGTCCCCGCAATATCGAGGTGCGCAAAAGGTACATCTCCCGCAAATTCGCCGATGATCATGCCGCCCGTTATCGTGCCGGCATCCCGTCCTGGGGAATTCTTGATGTCAGCCACCGCTGACTTGTACAGGGCCTTGTATTCTGGATAGATGGGAAGGCGCCATACCCTTTCCCCTGCGGCATTGGCGGCGTCTGTCACACGTTCGGCCAAAGAGTCATTAGAGGCCACAAGGCCGCTGGCCTCATGGCCCAGCACGACCAGAACCGCACCGGTCAAGGTGGAGGTCTCCACGATCCAGTCGGGCCGCAGATGGGCGGCATAGCTGACCCCATCTGCCAGCACTACCCGGCCCTCCGCGTCGGTGTTGGTGACTTCAATGGTTTTGCCATTGAACGCCTGCACCACATCCCCCGGTTTATAAGAGGACCCGGACGGCATGTTCTGCGCGATGGCCATCACCCCGGTGACATTCACAGCCGGCTTGGTATCAGCGATTGCGCACATGGCGCCCAGCACTGCCCCGGCTCCCAGCATGTCGTATTTCATCTCTTCCATGCCTGCCGGCGGTTTCAGGCTGATTCCGCCGGAGTCAAAGGTAATCCCCTTGCCCACCAGCGCCAAGGTCTTGTCACTGCGGCCCTGATAGCGCATGATGACCAGACGCGGCGGGTGAACGCTGCCCTGGCCTACTCCCAGCAAAGCTCCCATGCCTAACTCGGCCAGACGGGCTTCATCCAGAACCTCTACCTCAAATCCATGCGCCTTGCCTGCCTGTACGGCCTGTGCCGCGAGGAGTTCCGGGTACAGTTTGTTGGAGGGCATGAATCCCAGTTCCCGGGTCAAATTCTGGGCCTGTCCAATAACCAGTCCCCTCTTGAGCCCCTCTTGAGCGGCTTCGGCCCCAGTGACCCCTGCCATGATGAAGGACGGCACCTGCCGCTCAGCTGGCTTCTGGTGGTAGCCCGTAAAACGCCAGCTGCCAAGCACCCACCCTTCCGCAGCCGCAGCCACAGCATCACCCTCACGGTATCCCGCAGCGGGAAGGAGGAACCCCACTGAGCGCACTTTCATGGCATCCGAAATCTGAGCCAACTGTCCGGCCACCTTGCGCAGCCCATGGACATCAAAGTCTTGCGATGGCCCCAACCCGATAAAGAGCATGCGTTTGGCAGCCGTTTCGGAACCGGGGAGAAGGGAGAGGCTCTGCAAGAGCTTCCCCTCAAATTCACCCCGCGATTGCGCATCGGCGACGGCTCCCCGGTATGCCTCCGGAATATGTTCGCGACTTGCTGAGGGGTGGTCCTCAAATATTCCCACCACAGCCAGCTCGGCGGAGATCTGGCTAAGCTCCTCCGTTGTAATTCTTATGTCCACATTTCTTCCCCCTACGTGTCAGATTGGTGCCCACTGTCTCCTGAAAAACTCCACATAATTAAGTCCGAAAATGCGCCGGATGGTTTGGTCGGACAGCCCTCTCGCGCTCATGAGGTCGGCTAGGGCCGTAAGGCGCGTCACGTCCTCCAAACCTTCCACGGGATGCTCCACTCCATCAAAATCGGACCCTAAACCCAAGTGGCGGTCGTTGCCGACCAAGTCCAGATGGTGGCGCGCATGGTCGACAACCCGGTCCGCATTCTCGCCCCCGTCCAGAAATTCGCGGACAAAGGTCAGTCCTTGAATCCCGCCTGCACTGGCCAGCGCCACGATTTGCCCATCAGTCAAGTTTCTCCGGTGGTCGGCTAGGCTCCGGCAATTGGAATGGGACGCGACAACTGGCTGGCCCGAGATTTCCAGAGCATCCCAAAAAGAAGCGTGACTCAGGTGAGAGACATCCAAGACAATGCCGACCGCATTCATCTCCCGCACGATGTCCCGTCCGGCCACGCTCAAGCCCCCGCCGCCTGGGTCTTCGCCAGCGCCGTCGGCCAGAGCGTTGCGCTCATTCCATGTCAGGCTGATGAGACGAAATCCCAGGCGGTGCATAATCCGCACCAGGCGGGGATCAGTTCCCAAGGCCTCGGCGCCTTCCATGGACATGACCACACCGGTCTTGCCAGGAGCCAGAGCGCTGTCGAGAGATGCCTCGTCGGTCACGGCCACTACGGTCCCGCCTGCTCCCTCGACCTCGCGGTAAAATTGGTCCACAAAAGCCAAAACACGCGGCAAGGCGCGCTCTGGCTTGAACTCGGGCTCGACCCAGCACGACAGAAATTGCAGATGGTGTCCGGCCTCGGCCATCCGCAAGAAATCCAGCTGCCCGTCATCGTGGCGCTCGTACAGATGCCGCTTTCCCTTCAGGGCTTCCAGCAAGCTGTCCGCATGCGTGTCGACAACAGGTGTGTCCTCTCCATGCCACAACACGGATATTCCTCCTATTCGCGGTAAAAGATGCGGGTCAGGGCTATTGTCTTGCCGCTCTCGCTGTCCACTTCAACGAGGAGACCTCCGAACTGTCCTGCTCCCATGGCGGTCTCGAAGCGCACCGGCATCTGTGTGCGCATTTTTTGGATGACCAGCTCCGTTTTGACTCCAATAACGGAATCCCTCGGGCCTGTCATGCCCAAATCGGTAATATAGGCTGTGCCCCCAGGCAAAATGCGCTCATCCGACGTCTGCACGTGGGTGTGCGTTCCCACCAATGCTGAGACACGGCCATCCAGATACCATCCCATGGCGATCTTTTCAGATGTTGTCTCGGCATGGAAATCAACAAGAATGACCTTGACTTCCGGCTCGAGGCTCTTCAGCACCTGGTCCATCGCGGTGAGAGGGTCTCCGTACTGAAAAGGCATAAAGGCCCTCCCAGCCACATTGATAACGGCCACCGGAATATTTTTGGTGGCCGTTATCACATAACCGTGGCCCGGCGTCCCGTCGGGAAGGTTCAGGGGCCGCAAAAGAGAAGGCACATCATCAAGAAAATCCAGAACTTCTTTTTTGTCAAAAATGTGATTCCCTGATGTCAGCACATCCACCCCAGACGACAGCAGGTCATCCATGATTTCATGGGTAATGCCGTTGCCCCCGGCAGCGTTCTCGCCATTCGCCACCACCATGTCAATGCCGAATTCTTCCGTCATGACAGGAATGGCGGATTTCAACATGCGGCGGCCAACCTTGCCCACAATGTCCCCCACTAACAAAACCTTCATACCCGCCTGCCTTTCTCCACAATCCATAGGCCCCAGCGACCCAAAGGTTTCTTCGCCGCCAAGCAGGGTGAGGGCGCCCTAGAAGGTCCTGGGCGCACCCCCATTTTGACACATCAGGTGTTGAAAACCACCACGCGCCCCTCATCGCGCAACGCCACCAGATGTCCGTGCGACTCTTGCCCCAAAGCCTCAAGATTGGCTTGGATTGTCTCCTCCTGGAGCATGAGCTCTTCTTCCAGCAAGTCGTGCGAATCTGTGACGACATCTTGTTCAAACCAATCGTGCAGAATCTCGATCATCATGCCCACTTCTTCCACTGAGACGGTCTCGATGTCCCGGCGCAACTCAATAATGGTCGCGGTGTCCCATTCTAGGCGGTCCAGGTTAATGTCTGTCAAAGGCCGTTCGGTCACCCAACGATAGGTTTGCAGCACGTCTTGGAGCTGGTCGTTGAACTGTTGCCAGGTCGCCTCATCCAACGTCTTGCGGACTATAAATGTCATATTCAAGGTGCGGTCGTCCGGGTTGAACTGTACACTGTTGATCTCTGGATAGCGCATCATGACCGTAATCAATGCCCCAAGTCCCCGTGTGCTGCTTCCCCAACCTGATGACGATAGGTTCATTCGGCACCCTCCCTTTCCGGCCGTCAAACGTCCTCTACGTATCATACGTGGCTCAACGCAAACAGTCAGCCCCCTGCTGTCTGTGTTTTCGGCCAACCCTTCCCTCAGACTCCTTGAAGCGCACACCGCTACCGGCGCTGCTACAGCGCTGGCGGTTTCCACCGATCGGAATTTTCAAGGGAACCTTGGGGATAAAGGCTTAGAAATTTCGCCGCGAGATCCTCCCGCGACTCGGGGTGCTGGAAATCTGCGACGCAGGCTTCCACTGGGCATACATCGGCACATTGCTGCGTGCCGTAAAATCCAAAACACTCCGTGCAGTGACCGGGATCGATCACATAGATGTCTGCGCCTTCTGTAATGGCTTCATTGGGGCATTCCGGCTCACAAGCTCCACAGGAAATGCACTCTTCAATGATTTTAAGGGCCATAGCCTACGGCTCCTTTCCTATCCTCCTTGGTCCATGCCTACCATCTGCCAGACGATAGTCGTGGGAAACCCCCGGCGGACAAGGTACCGTCCGTAGCGAATGCGCTCGCGGTCATCTTTCATATCGTAACGCTCCTGCAGACCTTCGGCAATCTTTAACCAATCAATGTTCTCAGCCATTTCGGCCCACAACGGCTCCCAGATGTCCCGGGAGATGTTTTTGGCCGCCACCTTCTGAACAATGAGCGCTGGTCCCATGGTGCCGCTGCGCAAGCTCTGGTCGATAATCTGTTTAGCCACCTTGGCGTCATCAAGCCAGCCTTTATCCTGTAACCGCCCAATGGCCTCGTCCACGGCAGATTCAGGAAACCCCGCCCGGACTAGCCGGGCGGAGAGATCATGAACGCTGTAATCGTGGTAGCTGAGCCAGCGTACGGCTTGGCTGTATGGATCCTTATTGGACGTCCTGGCCATCTTGAGTGCCTATGGTGACCAAAGGAGAGGCCGCTTGAAAGTGCTGACGGATTTTGGTATCCAGCTCCTGGGCCAGTTCCGGATTTTTTTTGAGGTATTCCCTGGTGTTCTCGCGTCCTTGCCCTAAGCGCAGGTCCCCGTAAGCATACCAGGCTCCGCTTTTTTGGACGAGGTTTATCTCGACGGCCAAATCCAAAATGCTGCCCTCCCGCGAAACGCCCTCACCATAGAGAATATCGAATTCCGCCTGCTTAAACGGCGGGGCCACCTTGTTCTTGACAACCTTGACCCGTGTGCGGTTGCCCACGACATCCGTGCCCTGCTTCAAGCTGTCAATGCGCCGCACTTCCAACCGCAGTGACGAATAGAATTTCAGGGCCCGCCCGCCGGGAGTGGTCTCCGGGTTGCCAAACATCACCCCAATTTTCTCCCGCAGCTGGTTGATAAACACCGTCACAGTATTGGATTTGGAGATGGAGGCCGTCAGTTTGCGGAGAGCCTGCGACATCAGCCGAGCCTGGAGGCCAACGTGCGCATCGCCCATTTCCCCTTCAATTTCAGCACGGGGCACAAGAGCCGCCACAGAGTCCACGACGACAATGTCGACGGCCCCTGAGCGCACCAGCGCTTCAGCAATCTCCAGCGCTTGCTCGCCTGTATCGGGCTGGGAAATAAGCAGGTCGTTCAGGTTGACCCCCAGCTTGCTGGTATACAGCGGGTCCAGAGCATGCTCCACGTCAATAAACGCCGCGACTCCGCCCAGCTTCTGCGCTTCCGCAATGGTATGCAAGGCAATGGTCGTTTTGCCGGACGACTCCTGCCCATAAATTTCCACGACCCGGCCGCGGGGCAAACCGCCCACACCCACAGCGATATCCAGAGGAAGACATCCTGTAGAGATAACCTCAATGGCGGATTGACTCGAGGCTTCGCCCAACCGCATAATCGAACCCTTGCCGAACTGTTTTTCAATTTGGGCAAGCGCCAAGTCCAGCGCCTTTTCCCGGTCCATCGCCATAGTTTCTTCCTCCTCCAACTTCTTGCACTGGAAACTATTCGCTAGATGGCGTCAAAATTCCTCTGTACACTTTAGCGTGGGCGGGCGGGTTCCATGTTGACCGATTTGCCGCGAATGACAATCGATGACATCGCCTGCAGGACCTTGGCGGCCGCATCTTTAGGCATTTCGACGAACGTGAAGCGGTCATAGATATCAATGAGCCCGATAACGCCTCCGGAAATATGGGCTCCTTCAGCCAAGCCCCGGACAATGTCGGCAGGCGAGACCCGGTCCATGCGGCCCAAGTTCAAAAACAGCCGAACCATCCCCGGCTCCGCACCGGTTTCGCCAAAGTCTCCCTCGGGAGCCTGGTCGTGTCCTTTATCCAACATCAGGCGCAATGCCGCTGCGGCGATGTCCACGCTGTCATATGACTGCGCCAGTTCCATGACAATTTCTTGATAGGCAGGCAGCACGCCATGCTCGATTTCATCGGAAAGCCGGTTCTTTAAAGCATCCCGCTGCTTTTCGGCCACATCTTCCTGTGTGGGAAGGGCCCGCCGCTGGACGCGGACGCGAAGGATTTTCTCCATTTGCCGGAGCTGCCGGAACTCTTTGGGCAGCACGAGGGTAATGGCTGTTCCACTTTTGCCGGCGCGGCCCGTCCGGCCGATCCGGTGCACATACGTCTCCGTGTCCTGAGGAAGGTCATAATTGATAACGTGGGTCACGTTGTCAATGTCTAGACCGCGGGCGGCCACATCAGTGGCCACTAAAATCTCGCTGGCCCCCTCTTTGAAGCGCTTCAATACCCGGTTGCGCTGAACCTGGTTAAGGTCTCCATGAATAGCTTCTGCAGAGTAGCCGCGGGCTTGAAGTCCTTCGGCCAGCTCATCCACCCTTTTCTTGGTCCGGCAGAAGATGATTGTGCGCTCTGCGCCCTCCATGTCGAGTATCCTAGACAGCCCGTCCAGTTTCTCGTGTTCCCGCACTTCATAGTATGCCTGTTCGGTCAGGGGCACCGTCAGGCGCTCAGGACTGATAGACACATGCTCAGGGTTTTTCAGGTATTTTCTGGCCAGCCGGGAAATCGCATCCGGCACCGTGGCCGAAAAGAGCATCGTTTGGCGATCCGTCGGCACGTTTTGCAAAATGAACTCGACATCTTCAATAAAGCCCATATCCAGCATTTCGTCCGCTTCATCAAGGACCACAATTTTTACTCCGTCAAGCTTCAGGGTGCCGCGGCGGATATGGTCCATCACGCGGCCCGGAGTGCCAATGACGACCTGCGCTCCATGCTCTAAGGCGCGGATCTGGCGGTCATAAGACTGCCCGCCATAGATAGGCACAACTTTGACGCCGGCATGGCGTCCAATCTTGGTGATTTCCTCCGAAACCTGAATGGCCAGTTCGCGGGTTGGAGCCATAACCAGGGCCTGGACCTTCTTGCCCCGGTGGTCTAGAAGCTCCACAATGGGCACTCCAAATGCCGCGGTTTTTCCTGTTCCGGTCTGCGCCTGTCCAATCATGTCATGGCCCTGCATAATCAGGGGAATGGTCTTGACCTGGATTGGCGAGGGCTCCTCAAAGCCCATGTCCTCTAATGCCTTTAATACCGGGGCTGTCAGCCCCATACTCTTGAACGACTCCAGTTTTACTGTTCCCTCTTCCATCGAAAGCTCCTTCATCGTGTCTTTAACTGTCTCCTCTTCCATCGAAAGCTCCTTCATCGTGTGTTTTAATGTCTCCTCTTTTGTCGCTAAATCCAGACAGGCAGTCCCAGCATATCCCATAATTGGGTCAGCGCCATTTCGACTGCAGCTTCACGCACCCCCGTGCGCTCGACATGAATCACCCGCCGCCGCACCAGAGTTTGAAGCGGTCCACTGACGGCCGTATAAAATGTGCCAACCGGATTATCACTGTCGCCCCCGCCTGGACCCGCATATCCTGTTGTGCTCAATCCCCACTGCGTGCCAAAACGTTCCTTAATAGCTTCCGCCATCGCCAGAGCGCACTGCGCGCTGACAGCCCCGTAGGTCTCGAGAATTTTGGGGGAAACTCCAGACAATCTCTTGATATCATCAGTATATGCAACCGTGCCGCCGGCCACACAAGCCGATGCTCCTGCCACATCGATGAGCCGCGCTGCCAAGAGACCTCCCGTCAGCGACTCCATCGTGCTGCATGTTTCATGGCGGTCTTGCAGCGCTCGAATAATGACATCCGCCCGGTCAGCGTTTCCCAGACGGTACAGCGTCGCGGGAACCTGTCCCTTGACCCAAGCCAGAGCGCGTTCTGCCAATATCTGTCCGTGTTGCGAGGATTCCAGCGCTTCCACGCGAATATCCACCCGTCCAGGCTTAGCATAAATTCCCATTTTAGGATGCTGACCACCTAAAATCGGCGCAATTTGATGCGCTAAGGTGGCTTCACCGCTCTCAAAGCACGAGAGACTGCTGCGCACTACAGTTTGATGCCCCTGAATCTGACGAAGCCAGGGAAGCAGAAATGCCTCCGCAATCGCTTTCATTTCCCGAGGGGGGCCCGGTAATAACACCGTCACCCGCCCGGATGCATCAATCAGCTGACCAGGAGCCTGACCTTTGGGATTTGGCCAGATAACGGCTCCCGACACCACCTCGGACTGCCTTCTGACTGATTCTTCCCAACCTGAGTTCCGCCCATGATGTTCCGAAATATATTGGTGTGTTTCGGAATCTACGGCTAGCGTCCGCTGATAGAATTCAGCGACCGCTTCTTTGGTCACGTCATCTGCCGTAGGACCCAAACCACCCGTCACAATGACCAGATCGCAGTCCTGGTGCAGTTGGGCGAGAGTCTGGATAATGGTGCGCACACTATCCCCCACAACAGTTTGGGCGTGAATATGTATCCCGACCGATAATAATTGTTGTGCAAGCCACGCGGCATTGGAATTCATGACTTCGCCGGTCAACACTTCATCGCCTACCGCCACGAGGCCGGTAAGTTTGAACACTCCTGTCCCTCCGTACTATCAGGTAAATTGATCATGCCATATTTGGGACAGAATTACAACTGCCCCGAAAGCGCCAGGCTCGCAGGTTTCCCTCATAGGATTCCTGCGAGCCTGGGGTTTCACGCAATAAATCCCCTGACTGCCTCCCCTGGCAGTGTTTCGTGTTCCAGCAGCTGTGCGGCTAGCGCCCACAGGTCGTGTTCATGCAGCGTAATCAGTTCGTCGACGATGGTCTGCTGTTCAGCGATGATGTCCCGGATTGTGTGATACAGCACTTCCGGGGAGAGCGCTTCCTCCTGAACAACCCCCATGGACGACAGCCCTGACAGGACCATTTGCCGGGCAATGTCCCAGGCCTTTTCAAAGTCATTCGCCGCCCCGGTGCTCTGCTCCCCCAGCAGGAGCCGTTCGGCCGTCGAGCCGCCGAGAAGGATCTGGATGTCAGCCTTCAGTTCCGAGACGGTTTGCAGAAGGCGGTCATCGTCCGGAGCGTGCCGGACAAATCCCAGGGCCATGCCGCGGGCCGCAATGGTAATTGAGGCCACCGAACCGGGATTGACAAGCTCTCCCACTAGCGCGTGGCCGCCTTCATGGACGGCTACCCGCTTTTGGTCCTCATGTCGCAGGGTGCGGTCCATCCGCTCGCCCAGCATCACCTTGTCCACTGCCTGGCGCAGCAAGCTGGTCGTGATGACCTCTGCTCCTTCCCGCATGGCGAGAATTGCTGCTTCGTTGCATACACTCTCCAGGTGGGCGCCGGAAAATCCGAACGTTTCACGGGCGATAGCATCGAGGTTGGCCTCAACATCGAGGGGCTTGTTGCGGGTATGCAGTTCCAGAATGCTGAGACGCGCCTCGCGGTCGGGAAGATCTACCCTGACCACGCGGTCAAATCGACCGGGCCGCATCAGCGCCTGGTCCAGCAAGTCCGCGCGGTTGGTGGCGGCCATCACCAAAACTCTAACCTCGTCGTCGTGCACTTGCATGCCGTCCATCTCGACCAGCAGCTGGTTAAGAGTCTGGTCGTATTCAAGGTGGGACTGATTGCTGCCGCGCTTGCCTGCCATCACTTCAATTTCATCGATAAAAATGATCGCGCTTGGCTTTTTCTCCTTTCGGGCCATGCTCCTCGCCTCTTGAAAAAGCTGGCGCACCCTCTGGGCGCCCACACCGGCATACATTTCTACAAATTCCGATCCTGATGATGTTAAAAAGACGGATTCGGTGTATTGGGCAGCGGCCTTCGCCAGGAGAGTTTTCCCGGTCCCGGGGGGGCCCGTCAGGAGGATCCCCTTCAGCGGGCGGATGCCTAGCCGGGTGATGATATCGGGCTTCAGGATGAACTCCAAAGCCTCTTTCAGCTCACTCTTGGCTACTTTTTGACCGCCAATATCCTGAAACGTCGTGGTGACGTGGCTCACGGAGACCTTGCGGCTGCTTTTGTTGCCCACCCTGTTGAGGATCCCGGTGAAATACACAGCCGACCCGAGACCCAACAACAGCACAATGGGCCAGATATCGATGCCGTCGAGACCCAGAAAAACTAAAATGCCGAGAACACTGCCCAGGAGGATTTCACGAACCATTAACCCGCACCTCCCAGCCGTAGGGGCATTACTATATCCAGCCAGTATCCGGGAGCATCGAGCGTCACAAAAATGTGATGGTTGCTAAGCTGCACCGCAGATGTCAGATGATACTGGCCCGCCAGTTTTTGGATGGCGCCATTCATGGCCACATACTGGCCCGTGGCCTCTCCCTGAGCAATAATCAAGCGCAGCGGATCCACCAGGGAAACCATTGCCGAGCTGGGATGGGACAGCACGGTAATGCTGCCCGGGGCGCGGCCTGTAACTTGCTGGTCCTTAGCCGCGACAGCCTGATATGCCGCCATTAAATTGGAATCCTCAGCCAGGTCAACCGTAACGGCACCGTGCGAAGAGACTTGCACTGTCCTCACCCCGGGGACGTTCTGCAGGGAGTGCAAAAGGGGCGAGCGGACCGCAGAGCGCAGGTACACCCACTGGGCTCCCATTAAAAGACCAAGCATCGCTGCAAAGACCGCAAATACCAGAAAAACTTGTTTCACCGTAAACTTCATCAACCCAGCTCGCCCCCTTTTGTTAAAATCGCCGTGGCGGATACTGTCCGCAGCCAATGGGCAGTATATCACAGCGAGCCGGGAACGGGGCAGGCAATGCTTGTCTTAAAGGGAAAACGCCGCCACTGCGGGAAAGATGTTCAATTTCTAGGCCAGTAATGGTAAAAATACTCGCCGCCACTCCACACGGTCAGGGCCAACGCCAGAACCCATAGCCCGTCCGGCACTACACCGGTCAAAACCGCCGAAGCGCCCAGTGCAAACAGCTGGCTGGTGGTCTTCCACTTGGCAACACGGCTGGCGCCCATAGTTGTTCCCGGTGGGAGCACTGAGCGCAGCCCAGTCACGGCTAACTCCCTTAGCAGCAGGATGAAAAGGATCCATACGGATAGCCGGTCGGACGCAATGAGCGCCAAACCGGAACCGAGGACAAGAATCTTATCAGCCAATGGATCCATATAGGCCCCGAACCGCGTCGTGTTCGACGCGTGCCGCGCGAGCCTGCCGTCAATGAAATCTGTCACCCCGGCCACAATAAACACCGCCAGGCCTATCCAATGCCACCGCGGGGCCGGAACCAGCCACATCGCCACTACGGCTGGCGTGAGAACGACTCGGGAAAGGGTGACCTGATCGGCTGCGTTCACATTAATGCCTCCGCTAAGAGATCGTATTCCCGGGTTCCCGTAATCCGCACGGGAACAATCTGACCGGCGGCAAATTGGCCTTTCACGTAGGTGACGCCATCAATGCCCGGCGCATCAGCCGCACCCCGGCCCACGCTGACAGTGTCACCGGTATCCTCAATCAGCACCGGCATCACGTGTCCAATATGGCGGCCCCGCACTGATCCGACCAGTTTTCTCTGCACGAGCATGGCCTCGCGCCGCCTCCGCTGCTTGACCGCTTCGGGGACGGGGTCCCCAAGTTTTTCGGCCCGCGTGCCTTCTTCATGGGAGTAGGTAAAAATGCCCACATGGTCGAAGCGCATCGCGTCGATGAAGCTCAGCAGAGTTTGAAAGTGCTCATCCGTCTCACCCGGAAAGCCTACAATAAATGTCGTGCGCAAGGTAATGTCCGGAATTGCATCCCGAATCATTCCCAGCACCCGATCCGTTTTATCCCGCCGAAATGGCCGTCCCATTTTTTGCAGAAGGTCAGGATGGGCATGCTGCAAAGGCATATCCAGGTAGGGGGCGACCACAGGGAGGTCGCGCATGGCGTTGACCAATTCTTGCGTAATTTGCGTCGGATAGCTATACATGATGCGCACAAACAGCAAGTCAGGAATTTCCTGCAGCCCGTAAAGAAGTCGCGGGAGTTCCGGGTGACCATAGAGGTCATGGCCCCAGATGGTTGAGTCCTGGGCAATGAGAATCAGCTCGCGCACCCCTTGGGCCACCAAGCGCCGGGCCTCCTGTAAGATATCCTGCAGAGGGCGGCTCCGGTAGCCTCCACGCATCTGGGGAATGGCGCAAAACGCGCAGCTGTGGTCGCACCCCTCTGCAATTTTTAAATATGCCGTGTAATTGGGAGTGGTCAGCTTGCGTGGCGATGGCAGGCCGCTGACTGGCATTTCCCCCCAAAAACTTGGGCGGCTGCCGCTTAATGCACCCTCGACCGCTTCCACGATTCGGTGAAACTCGCCAGTCCCGACCATGGCATCGACTTCCGGCAGGTCATTCCATAGAGTTTGCTGGTATCTCTGGGAGAGGCAACCCGCCATAACCAGCGCTTTGAGCTGGCCAGTCTCCCGGTAATGGTTCATTTCCAGGATCGTGTCAATTGATTCCTGTTTTGCGGAATTTATGAACCCGCAGGTGTTGACAATCAACACCTCAGCATCATCCGCCTCCGGAGTCAACTGATAGCCAGCCTGTTCAAGCAGACCCAGCATGACTTCCGAGTCTACTCGATTTTTGGGGCAGCCTAAAGAGACCATCCCCACTTTCGTCGCCAAAAAAATCACCTCGGACGTATCATAGCCCAGCGAGGCGGGAAAATAAAGAGGCAAACGGTGTCCTGTTCTATTTGCAACGTCTGCGAACGTAAGATGCAATACCATTTCCGTCGAATTTGTCAATGGAGGCGAGGTTGTGCGTATTTATACTGTGCGCTACCAATTGGTGCGCTATCTGCTTGTCACCCTGATTATGGCCGGAGTGATGGCGGCTGGATTGTGGGCTGTCGACCACTCGCGGGCGTATGCCCAGACTTCCTTGCCGGCTCAAGACCGCTACTCCCTCCGGGATGTGGATACCACTCAAAAAGTCGCGGCCCTGACCTTTGATATCTCATGGGGTACGGTGATGCCGCCCAAGGTGCTCTCGATTCTGGCGGCTGACCATGTGCCGGCCACCATATTTGTTTCTGGGCCATGGGCTTCCCAGCATCCCGCCATCGTCAAAGCCTATGCAGCGGCCGGGGCGGAAGTCGAATCCCACGGATGGGCGCACGTCAACTATACCGGCCTGTCCAATGCTGGGATTGCTGCCAATCTGATGAAAACCAATGCGGTGATTGACCAAATCACCCATAAGCGCGCAAGCTTCGTCCGCCCTCCCAATGGGGACTTCAGCAGCCGCACCATCCTGGCATCCCGCGCCGTGGGGTATACGACCGTCACCTGGGGCACAGATTCCCTGGACTGGATGAATCCCGGAGTCTCGACGATTATCCGCCGGGTCACCACACGCATCCATCCCGGCGACATTGTCCTCATGCATGCGTCGGATACCTGCAAGCAAACGGATCTGGCCCTCCCCACTATTTTGCGGGACTTGAAGGCCAAAGGCTACAAACTGGTCACGCTGCACCAGCTCCTGACTTACGGCAAGCCTATTTACCGCGGCTGAAAAGGGACTTCAGCCAATGCCACAATGGGTGGCGCGGGGCTCTGACGCCGTCGCTCTGCATTGTGCGCAGTCCCGTGACCACCGCAGGCTGTCCTGGGGTGGTCACGGTTATGAAACCGGCCGGCTGGCGGCGCAATACCGGCGCTTGCAAGGCCGTGACCGTGGGGGTCATGTGATAGGTTTCTTGGTTGGGCAGGCTCAGCCATACCGTGCGGTCGGGTTCAAGAGGCACAAGAGGGCTTTGCCCTCCAGCTACCGGAGCCTTGGCCACTGCTGTTCCCGGTTCGAGGACAGGTATGGTCGCCCAGTGTTCAAAGCCCCATTCCAAAAGGTGCCTAGCATCGCGGTAGCGGTCCTGGCTATGAAGAACCACAGCGATCAGCTCGTCGCCGTTGCGGGCTGCCGATGCCACGAGACATTTTCCCGCCGCATCAGTGGTTCCCGTCTTGACCCCGTTGGCTCCGGGAAAAGTATACAGGAGTTGGTTGGTATTGTTTAAAGTCCGGCGGTTCCGGCCGCGCAGTTCGGTCACGTAGGCTTCCTTGCTGGCAACGATTTTGCGGAACAGGGGAATCCGCATGGCATGCCTGGCAATCAGGGCGAGGTCGTAGGCTGTCGAAAAATGGCCCGGTTTCGTTAAACCGTTCGGATTTTCGAATTGGGTATTGAAGGCGCCCAGTTCCTGCGCGCTCATATTCATCTTGGCCACAAACTTGTTTACGGACCCCGCATCTGCCTCAGCCAGGGCCACAGAGGCGTCATTGCCAGAGCGCATCAAGAGCCCGTGCAGGAGATCATAGACGGTATACTTCTGGCCTGGAGC
>DAHWJO010000229.1:0-3991 GCA_027344105.1 Sulfobacillus sp. | reverse complement strand
GATCCCCCTGTGCTGCCCGAAATCCAACAGGGACCGCACCGTGTCCCCATCCACTTCCTTATTTTTCAGCACGTGGATCTCAAACGACATCTCCGCGCCTTTGCCCACTACATCGCTGGTCGCCAGCATGACCCGAGGTCCCCGCATGGTCTCCGCACGCAGAGGGCGGGTCAGTTCTCCCGCAATTTCCTGCCCAAAGTGGACCCGCCGCGGATACACATAGCAGTACAGTTCGACCTTATGCCGTAAGGCCTTGATGTTCAGTTGCTCTTTGAGCAGATTGCCCTGCTCTTTCAGATGCCCGAGCAGCTGATAGTTCAGCAGAAATGGTCCCTGCCCATCGCGAAAAAAACTCGTCTGAGGCTTGTGGGGGGCATCCTCTGCGTCGTCATCGTCTTCTTCTTTCTTGACCCGCTTCTTGGCCCGATCGTCATCAGCCTTCGCTCGCTTGCGCGCTTCCGCCGCGTCCCGGTACTGGGGAAGCACCTTGATTTCTTCTTCGCTCATCAGCCCGTTAGCTTTGGGCTTGATAAACTTTTCGTAATTGGTTGAATCGGTCGGCACGGTGCCTAAAATCGGCTCGAGAAACTTGATCTTGACCCGAAATTTGTCAAATGCCATCGCCATCACTATTTGCCCCCTTTTACCATGAAACTAGAAAAGTCTTCCCATGGGTCCTCAGCCCTCTTGTCGCCCGTCGGATGCACTGCGCAATCTTACGGCATCGATGCCATTCTGCGATGCAGACGCCACACCTCTTTGAGGTGACTCAAATACAGTTCGGCGAGCTGTATTTTTCGGATGCTTTCATCTACGGCGGGTCCTCCTACGGCTTCGGCGAACTGATCCCTGGCCAGTTGATGATATTCGCGCCCTTCAGCCATGAGTTGAGACAGCACCCATTCGACATCCATAGGAAATTGCAAGGCGCGTTCCACGTCCACCGCATCTCGGCTCATCGCACACCTCCCAGAAGAAATATCACCACGTACAATTCGCCGACAAACAGCGTGACAATCGCCATGCCCAACAGACCATCCCGATTGCGCTGCCACCAGGTGGGTCGCGCCTTGGAATAAACGAGACATTTTGACCCACGAGGGTAAATGCTCATAACTGCTCACGCCCTTTCTTTGCCGCTTCGGCAACCCAGCGCTCCAGCGCCTCATCGTTAACGCGGAAGCACTTAGCATTCAACTTAATTACAGGAAACGTAGAATCGTCGTGGCATAGTCGGTACACGGTTGCGGGTCCACACCGCAGCCGGCCGGCCACCTCAGGAATGGTCAATAACATTACCGCACCCCACCGGATTGACTTAGTAAGTTTTCGGCTGGAAACATTTCTTCGATTGTGGTGTCAAGGGCGCGGCAAATCTTCCATGCCAGATCAACGCGGGGAATTTTGTGCCCCGCCTCCATCAGTGAATACAGCCCTTGATCCATCCCCACAATGTTCGCTAGTTCAATTTGTGTGAGTCCTAAAGACTTTCGCCGTACCCGCAGATTATTGACTACGCTCATACGGCACCTCCGTTCTCGCGCAATTTATGGTTCTGATTCATTATATGTTAAAACTTCATGCTTGTGTGCTCGAAAACCACCTTTATAAAAATATTATTATGCTATAGTGATATATGATAAATGAACATAATGCATAATAGAAAGGAGAGGACACATGCTGATGCTTGAAAAGGAGATGTTGGGGGACCGGTTGCGGAGGTTACGAAAAGAGAAAAAATTAGCTCAGACTGAGGTGGCTCAACAGTTGAATTTTGACCAAGGTACGCTGTCCAATTATGAAACTAACAAAATCGTCCCACCTACAGCAGTTATTGTTTTGTTAGCCCGGTTTTATGGCGTCTCGGAATCTTATTTGCTGCACGGCGGCCAAAAAGACGCCCGGGATGCGCCTAAGCATATGGATGTTTCCTCTAAAGAAGTGCGGCCGACGGTATCCTTTGAACAATTATTCCGGCAACCCTTAGGAAGCCTTTTCCCTGTTAAGCCGATACCCGTATTGGGCACGGTCCGCGCCGGGCGACCCATCATGGCTTTTGAAGACCATGAGGTAGAAGAGTACCTTTGGGTCCCTAAAAAGAACCCGGCGAATTTTGGCCTGCGTGTGCAAGGAGACAGTATGATTGACGCCGATATCTACCCGGGCGACTTAGTAATTTGCCGGGCTTGTATGGCCGACTACCCGGCCCGCGTAAATGACGTGGTGATCGCGCTGCTAAATGATGAGGCCACACTAAAATATCTGCGGCGAGACACGCAAGACGCATGGTTCTTGCAGGCGGCCAATGCGCAATACGCAGATATTCCCTTAAGCGAATCCTGCGACCCACGCATTCTTGGTGTCGTGTTGTCTGTTCAGCATCCCCCCCGGCATAACTCTCCATCGCTGGCTGATGAGGGCCATAGGCTACAGATCGATGACCTAAACGCCGAGCAGCAAGAACTAATCCGGAGCATTATCCAAACTCAGCGAGCGATTAACCAGCGAAAAATAGAACCTTCCAAATAGGAGTGTTGTGTATGTCCCGCCCCAAATCCCAATCTGTCGCCGCGCGCGGTAACGATACCTGGCGCCTGACGTGGGAACTCGGTGCCGATCCCGCCACTGGCAAGCGTCGCCAGAAACGCGAAACCTTTCACGGCACGAAGGCCGCCGCGACGAAGCGCTGGCGCACCGTTCAGGCGGAATTGGACCTCAACCCCACCTCGCTGACACCGAATCCCGCCACTCTCACGACGTTCTGGACTCAATGGATTGCCACACTCGATCCCCGCCAGTATTCGCCCAACACTTTGCGCCAATATCAGGATGCCGGCCGCTTGCACGTGCTGCCGCGACTAGGCTCTCTGATGCTTAGCCAGCTCACACCCATGGTTATCCAGCAAACGCTGGCGACCTTGGCCCAAGCACCCCGCCATGACGGCCGGCCTGGCACGCTTTCACCGACCACCATCCACCGGGTGGCAATCATCTTGCACACAGCTCTCGCTCAAGCCGTCGAGTGGGATCTTCTGCCTGCTAACCCATGCGACAGGGTAAAAACGCCGCCAGCTGGCCACTATCAAGCCAGCATCTGGGATGACGCCACCGTGCAGCGCTTTCTCCGGAGCACTGCGGACGACCCTTACGGCATTGCTTATAGTTTGGCCTTGTACGCGGGCCTGCGCCGCGGCGAAATTCTTGGCCTGCGCTGGGCAGATATTGACTGGGATGCGCGGACCCTGACACTCACCCAGCAGCGTATAAGAGTGAAAGGGACCGACGGGAAATACCATGACCAATTTGCCCGGTTGAAGTCCTCGCACGGCTACCGGACAATTGCGTGTGGCAGCGCGTTAATGGACAGCCTGCGGGCACAACGCGACCGTCAGGAAAAAGACCGCGCAGCTGTGGGTGACGACTACGATGACCACGGCCTCGTCTGCCAGACGGTGACTGGCCGGCCCGTCGGTCTGCGCCATCTCAACCGGGCTTTCGCCCGGGCGATGAAGCGCGTCGGCGTGCCGCATATTCACCTGCATGAGCTCCGGCACACGCACGGGACAGCGCTGTTCGAGGCCGGAGTGGATCTGAAAACCATTGCCGACCGGATGGGGCATAGCCAAATTTCCACGACCGCGAGATTATACTTGCATCCCAGCATCACGCCGCAAGAGAAGGCCGCCGAACTGTTGGACCGACAATGGTCCGGCGAGGGCCCTGCAGTTGACGGCGTTCGCGACAAGCCCGGACCAGATGGTCACAAATAAGGTCACGAATTCCGTGAAACGGAGAAGAATACCTGTCTCCTTTGGCTAAAGAGCCCGGCGGTGAGCCGGAATATTCCGCATCACCACGCCATTTGCGAGAGATGGCACCATTGATTACGACAGAAAAACATGCTTGCCGTGTATTTTCCAGATATAGGCCCCGGCCTTTTCCAGCACCCGGTACTCGCCCTCCGGGTCCACGATGTAGACGGGCAACTGGC
>DAHWJO010000228.1:0-4088 GCA_027344105.1 Sulfobacillus sp. | reverse complement strand
CGCTCACCGATCCCAAAGTAGATACCTGTGAGTTGGAAGTCATGCTCAGCGCCGCTGCGTTGACGGATTCCCAGTGTGCCGCTGAACTAGACAAGCGCGAGCCTGGCCGCGCTGCCTTCATCCAGCGCCAGATTCGGGAAGGCATGCGCCCTCTCCTGCGCCCGGTCCATCAGGCTTAAGACGGCGCCCCGCTTCGCGGGGTAATGGGGAGCGGTGCCTGAATATGCTGCTCCCAAACAGCGTCAAGCCAACAGCGCATTTATCTGCCGGGCACAGATAAAATCATTATCCGTCAGCCCATCTACGGCATGAGTGCTATAGCGCACCACACAGCGTCCATAGCCTACCTCCATATCAGGATGGTGATCTTCCCGATCGGCAATCCAGGCCACCGCATTCACAAAGGCCATGGTTTCGTAAAAGTTTTTGAAATGACAATCCCTGCACAGCGCACTGCCATCAAGCTGCCAGCCGGACAAATCCTGTAATCCCGCTTGAATGGCCTCCGCCGACAACCCTGCCGCCCCGCCTTCACAAGGCCGGCAACGCCCTTTGCGCAAATCACTCTCCATTTTTTGTCCTCCTCTTTTGGCAAAATCAGTGCAAGGCGCTATCCTTGCGCTATCCAGTCAATCATCCATCAGGGAACTGCCTCATGCCCAAAAAGCCCGCCGCCCCGCTACAGACACCTGATGGCAGCCAGCATATCCTGCTGCATTCCTGCTGTGCGCCCTGTGCCGGACCCGTCATGGATGATATCCGCGCGGCAAACGTCAGTTTTACCGTACTCTTCTACAACCCAAACATCCATCCCCAGGCCGAATATGAACTGCGTAAGGAAGAAAATATCCGTTACGCTAAGCAACTGGAGGTGCCCTTCGTCGACCTCGACTACGACAAGGACAACTGGTTTGCCCGGGTGAAGGGGCTGGAGTGGGAACCGGAGCGCGGGGAGCGCTGCACCGCCTGCTTCGATATGCGCCTTGAGCGCTCTGCCCTGTACGCTGTTGAACATGGCTTCAGCGTCTTTTCCAGCACCCTCGGTATTTCCCGCTGGAAAGATATGGACCAGATCAACGGCTGTGGAAAACGGGCTGCGGCGCGCCATGCAGGATTACAGTACTGGGGCTACAACTGGCGCAAGAGTGGCGGCAGCGCACGGATGATCGACATCGCCAAGCGCGAGCAGTTTTACCAGCAGGAATACTGCGGCTGTGTTTATTCCCTGCGCGACAGCAATCAGCACCGGGTCAGTCAGGGCCGCAGCAAAATCATCCGCGGCGTAAAGTTCTACGGCCGCGACGAACAGGTTCAGGAGCCAGGTACAGAGTCTGCGGGGGCGATTGGCATCAAAAGCTCATAGCGGCCTTGCGGTCCCAACAATTCCGGCACCGGGAACACAAGAGCAAATTTGCGCACCTTGCCCCGCGCCGCAATCACGCTCTGGTGCTTGCTGCATTTCTGCCATTTTTACTCACCTCTGCCAGATAAGACCAGGAAAAACCGGGACCGGGATCCCGTTTACGGCCGGGGGCAATGTCCGAGTGTCCCACCATGCGTTCAGGGTTCATGCCCGGGAATAGGCCCTGCAAGTCTTTCGCCAATATCGCCAGACGCTGATACTGGACCGGCATGAACGTAGTACTTTCACTGCCCTCCAACTCGATGCCAACACTATAATCGTTACAGGCTAGGCGGCCCTGCCACGCAGATGCCCCGGCATGCCAGGCGCGCTGAAATACGCCGACATGCTGCCACAAGGTACCATCCCGTTCGATAAAAAAGTGTGCGGAGACATGCAAGTCGCGCAAAGCGCCATAGTACGGATAGCTATTGAAGTCCAAAGTCCCCATGAAAAAACGCTGCACGTCACCGCTACCAAAGCTCTCAGGCGGGAGGCTGATGGCATGCACCACCAGCAGGTCCACCACCGTGTTCACCGGACGTTCGTCATGGTAGGGCGACGGCGCGCGCTGCGCCTGACGGTGCCAACCCGCACAGTCCCAGACCGTCACGGTCACGGCATCTCTTCCGGTGGCTGGTCAGCCATCGCTGTCAGCCACCGATCTAATGCATGCGCCCGCGCTTCCACCTGAATGGGGCGCTGGTAATAGCCATCCCGGAAAAGAAAAAGTGCGGGCAGATGATAGACATTCAACTCCTGAGTGATCCCCATATCGATCCCTGCGTCGACCTCCCAGACTTGCAGGCCACCGCGGGTAGCCTCGTAATCCGCCAGCAACTTGCGCCAGATCCGACAGGAATGACAGCCCGCAGAGGTAAAAAAAAGAATGATCAGCCCTTGAGTGGTCGCCATACGCTGCCAGAAACCCAGCTCCGATACCGTTTCCATGAACTTCTCCAATATCACCCGGCAGAGTACCGCTCCAGGCATCATGCTTTAGCAAGATGCTTAGAATATACGCCTGAAAGAGATAATTCACCCTGGTGCCAACGACGCCTCGGCGGTACGTTCCATCTTCGTGATCGACGACAAGGGCAAACTGTCGGCGATGTTGTGCTGCCCCATGAGCAACGATCGCTCCATCTGCACGTTGCTTGATTCGCCGCTCATGAGGGGTCGCTCCTCGCTGTATGGGAGCAGAAAATTTGGCTTATATCCCTTCATCTCATCGTTGCACCCGCCGGAAGCGGCATTATGCCCACCCGCGGGGAGAATTCATACGCCGATACCATCAGATGTCAGGAATCCTGGAGAAGCCCTTCCGCCTTCAGAGTCGATTGTACTGCCGGCCGCATAAATACCCGGTCCTGATACGCCTTGAGTACCGGCCACCTCTCCAATTCAATGCCCACATACCGGCCCCAGCCCAACACTGTAAAGAGATAGGCATCGGCCACCGTGAAGTCGTTGCCCAACAGCCAATCCTTGCCCTCTAGCTGCAGGCTGACAGAGCCCAGGCGCCGCGCAAGTTGGGCCGTGGTCACCGCCTTCCATTCCTCAGGCGCCTGTGGATTGAATAATGGAGAAAAACCCTTGTGCAGTTCCGTAGAAATAAAATTGAGCCATTGCATGAGCCGGTAGCGCTCTATCGTGCCCATGGGTGGGGCGAGCTGCTTTTCCGGCACGCGGTCAGCAAGATACTGGATAATGGCTGGCCCCTCGGTGAGCACCTGCCCGTCATCGAGCCGCAGGGCGGGCACGTAGCCATCGGGGTTGACGGCGGTATAGTCGGCACCGGTTTCCGTTTTTCCGCTGGCGAGGTCCACCCTTTCCTTGTCGAAGCTGAAACCACCTTCGTTAAGGATGATATGGGGAGAAAGGGAACATGCACCGGGACTGTAATACAATTTCATGGCAATTCATCTCCTGACCGAGCGGTTGGCAGCAAAAGTACCGATAACGCGTTGTTGTAGACAGCGTCAGACCAGTGCGCCTGACACTTCAATGGAACATTAATACCCGATACAGTGGATCTTGTGAAGAGTGTTCTCTTAGGATTGGGACAGAAGGGCATGACGCCCTAGATCTGCGGATGCCGCCGCCCCTGAGGGTGTTGCAAACGGTTCAAGGCCGAGAGGTAGGCCTTGGCGCTGGCGATGACGATGTCGGTATCCGCCCCCTGACCATTCACGATGCGGCCATCCTGCTGCAAACGCACCGTGACCTCCCCTTGGGCGTCAGTGCCGGTCGTGATGGCATTGACCGAATACAGCAATAATTGCGCGCCGCTCTCCGTCACTGCTTCGATGGCCTTGAAGGCGGCATCCACCGGCCCTCCGCCCACGGCCATGGCGGTCTTGGCCACACCTTCCACCAGGACCTCCACTGTCGCCTCCGGGCGTGTGCCCATCTCCGAACAGACGCGCAGGTAACCCAGGCGATAGCGTTCCGCCTGCTCCTCCTGGAGATCCTCATTGACGAGGGCCTGCAAGTCCTCATCGAAGATTTCCGCCTTGCGGTCGGCCAGCGCCTTGAAATGCGTGAAGACCGTGTCGAGGGCATCCTTGTCCAGTTGAATACCCAGGGCCTCCAGGCGCGCCCGCACCGCCGCCCGACCCGAGAGCTTGCCCAGGGTCATGCGGTTGGCCGCCCAGCCCACGTCCTCGGCGCGCATGATCTCGTA
>DAHWJO010000227.1:0-4136 GCA_027344105.1 Sulfobacillus sp. | reverse complement strand
GTACAGAGCCCAAGGGCGAACAAGTCCAGCATCAGAATAAGCCTCCTTAGCAGGAATGATGAAACACTTCGTCTTACAGACGGGGCGGTTTGGGATGTTTGGGCGGCCTGTGCGGATTGCGCAGAGGTTTCGGCCGGGGTTCGGCATACCACAGGCTCGGGATCTCCAGCGCCTGCCTGACGGTCTCCATGGCCTCTGGGGGAGCACCAGCCGCTTTCATCCATCCGGGGGCAATAATGTCGTGCTGCCGTTCCGTAAACCAGCCTTGCGGGGTGACCAGGGTATCCACCAAGTCGTCCCCGTCATGAGCCTGAAACAAGGCGGCTTGGCCATGGACGCCGATCACCCGTTTGCCCTCCGGACGCTGCGCGTGCAGCCACTCCAGCTGGGGATCTTCCCAGTACAAGGACGCCTCACGCGCTTGCTCGATGCGGTTCTGGACAATGGCGTCAATCATAGCCGCGCCCGGTAAGGTGCGTGACGCGCGGGACACGCGCAGGATAGGGGTCGAATACTTCGGGTCCCACAGCGCATGCACGGCGGTACTATCGGGAGCCCGGAACCGAATACCCATCAGATCCCCGTCGAGATGGGGCATGGCGGGGGTGGGATTTGTCGCAAGAGACCGCGCATAGTCATGCAGGGCCTCTTGCCATTCGGACGCGGTGCTAAAACGGGTGCGGTAGAGATCAGGAGTCACGGCCAAATCGGCGCCGGGTGGGGCGACGACTTGGCGGATGCATTCGAGTTTACCGAGACTATTGAGCATGAGAAGGGCCTCCTTAGCAATGGAACATCAAATTGTGAAAAGGGGTGGGGTGGCACCAGCAACAACCGCGTCAGTCCTCATGGACCAAACGCGGACGGCTCCTGAGCACGAGCCTCCATATCAGTCAGACGCCAAGCCGTACCCCATGAGCGCACGGTTAAGATCTCCTGCCGCAGCTGCGATGCTGCCGCATGGGTTTCCTCAATCAAAGACGCCATACACACCTCCTAATCAGAATAAGAGCGCGTCGCAGACCCGCTTCAACTCACTCCAACGCACAAGAAACACGCGAAACCGCCGCGCGTGATCCACTAAACTTTTGGAGAAGAAAAGTTCAAACAAGATCGCAGACAATCGCAAAGAGAATAACAGTAAAAACAGCGCAAATAGCTCTTTATTTTACAGGTAGACGTGATCCCGGAAACGAAATCAGGGCCAAGGCTCTAGCCATTTGGGAAAATCTGTAACCGAAACTTAAGCCCGGTCTAACCGAAACTTAAACCCCATGCAACCGGAACTTAAGAGGAATATTACCGGAACTTAAGCCCCACGCAACCGAAACTTAAACCCCGTCTAACCGAAACTTAAGCCCCACGCAACCGAACCTCACGAAATAGTTCTTTAGGACTACTCGTTATCGGTTCGTGCCGCGTATTGGAGCAAGTTTGTCGCGAGTTAATCCTCGTCCCACGCGCTGGAGTTTGAGTTCCTCTTCGCTATCGTCGGCTGGCGTCCAATCATCGGATTCGGCTTCTACGATCAATTTAAGCCAATAGCCAACCTGCTCTAGTTCGCATTCCCGTAGAATTGAGATCAGAACGTCTCCAAGGGCTTCTAGTTGTTGAGCAGTCCAAAGAGTCCACTCACGACCTTGTCGACATTGTGCTAGCACTTGAAGACCCTCTGCACCTTGTCCATAATCGGTCAAAATGCTGTGCCTTAATACCTTGGCAGTCTTGCGATCTTGATCAGTGAGCCACTTCACAAAAAATCCCCCTTTATTTTTCAAATCCTCCTAGCAGTCCAGCTTTGATTCGCTCTTTCTCTGCCGGATCTTTCATGCGCTCGGTGAGGGATGTCGGTTTGGGTGGTTCTGGGCTGAGCGATGTGGTGGAAGGCAACCGCCCAAGTGCATCAGCCAGACGATTCACGGCGGCGGCAAGGTCTGGGGCCTCCACAAAGACGCGGTGGAGTGCCGCGCGGATTTGGCTGGACCGGTCCCCTTTCGGCAAGCGTTCCAAAGCCGCCAGTAGATCAGCATCAGCAACCTCATCGAACCGTAAAACTATTTGTTTCATATCGGCTCCTTTCTCCGTCATGTGATATCACCTAGAATGGTGGCACAGTAATAGATTTTGGCAGTTTACGGGGATTCGTGATATCTTGGAGATATCACACGGCGGGAAAAATGGTGTGTGGTGATATCTCCAAGATATCACCACACACCATAAATCACCATCAAACCCTCATCCCGTATAGACTTATGGTGATATCACTTAGAGCAAATTAAGGTAGCCCTGCGTATTGGCCCATTGGCTCTCCGGAAGGATCTTCTGACCGGGAAAATCTAGGTAGAGTTGCAGGGACAACGCCCCTCCGCCTGCCAACAAGACCATATCCAGCTTATCCCCGATCCCATCCCACGAAGAGGCCAAATGACGGGTTAAATCCCCGGCCAAGGCTTTGAATGCGTTGTCCCGGTACGGAGTGAGGTCGATCTGCTGACCACGAACGGTCACCGACTCTCTCTCAGCCAATTCGTGGGCTTCGAAATGAACTCCTGTGCGCTTTTCAATAGTGGCAGCTATGGCCTGGTACGCAATGTGAATGCCACCTGACCATGTACCCGCACGATCCAAGATCGGCAGCGGCGTTCCTTGTTGCATCTCGGCAATAAGGTAATCTACCGTGCGGTAGCCGATATCGATCAGCCCAAGCAATCCCGAAGCGGGCAGGTCGGCGGCCAATAAAGCGCCGATCCCCTGCGGGAAGACCGAGACCTCTTCAATCATCAGATACGTCTCGTTGACGTGAGTGGTGCCTTTCAGTGCTGATGCTAAGGCATCCTTCTGCGAGGCGTACCAACTTAACGGCAAACCCACACCCAGTGTCACATGATGATATCCCGATCCAGTGACCTGCGCGGCAGCAGCCCACGTGAGAGCCAATGTCAAATGGTCTAGCGCCTTCTCCTTCGAAAACAAACTAGATGACGCCGATAAACGGGCAGTCTCTCCAACGAGATAGCCCACATCATTCACTCGAATTATGGAATGGGTACATCCGAACTGACCTAAATCCGGCCCGTCAGGGGCCATAGCGATTAGAGACGGAAACAACACGCGCCGTCCGTGTCCTGACAGTGCCTTGACGTATCCGTGTCCTGCATCCACGGCTATGACCTGTGGGTGTCTGCTAGGTGTTTCATTTACAGGAAATATCATGAATTCATCGCTCTCCTTTTAGACAATCGGAATGCGGGACCGCAGTCCCGTCCAGGCGCTCTCCTTTTCAGGAGAGCGCCAGACGCAATCGCGGTCATGGAACAGGTGAAGTGAAGCCCGCGTGCCGGGTAACGTGCGTGTTAACGTCGGGGTTCGTAATACGCCGGCGCTTGGTTCAGCTTCCAGAAATTACGGGAGACCAATGTTGTATTGCCATCTCCCCCGTAAATCGTGAAATCCTTCTTGAGGACATGATCCCACGGCCAAACCCAGATGTACCCATGCTGGTACAGACGAAAGGTCGTCATCCAGCTTTTGAAATTGATGGATTGCGTATTGGCCGCCGTGGGAATGAGCAACACTTTCGGCGGTTCATTGCACCCCGGCACCTTGCGCCATAACCCGTGCATGGCCACGTGGTCATATTGCGTGAGCTTATGCATCAGCGTGCGGTTGCGCCACGACCGCTCTAGTTCAATGAACCACGGGTGGCCGTTAATCCAAATGGCCGCGTCGGGTCTCAGCGAGACCGCGGCGTTAGGTAATGCGCCGACAATGCGCGTATAGGTTTTATCCCAAAAGGCATCGAGGCCATAGCTGCTCGCGGTTTTCGTCAGGAGAAGCGCTGCTGTCGTGCGGTCGAGATTGTGTTCGACCGTATGCAGCGTCCGGTTTTGGTCGGGAATGGGCACCCAATAGGGATGGAGCATCTCCCACGTTTTGTCATCTTCATATTGCAGGAATTCCACACCGCCAGGGGCTAGCGTAAAGATGCGGGTGCGTTTTTTGTGGTACGGCACCCACGCGGCTTGAATCAACCCCTTTTGCCGCCAGCGTTTGACGTGCAAGAGTGTTGTTGAGTGGGGGGCTCCATACATCCGGCTCACATGGTCCGTGTGCACGTAGCCCAGAAGGCTAAGATC
>DAHWJO010000226.1:0-4139 GCA_027344105.1 Sulfobacillus sp. | reverse complement strand
CCCCGCAGCTTGCGCTGCGACCCCCTCCGGGGGTGATGGTGCCCGGCGGGGGAAGGGTCTTGTAGGGGTTGTTGGGTGGTGGCTGTTGATACCCCTCCCCCCGCCGGTTTACTCACCCCCTGGGGGGTCGTCGCGTCAGCGACGGGGGGAGATATGGCTGATGACAAGGGCCCTTCAGGGGCCGCAGACATCGGCCCTGCAGTATTCTGAAGAATACTGAAGAAGGGCTGATTTATCGGGCCGCTGCTACACGTTTTGACGTTCTGTCGGGCCGGTGCTACACGGCATCGGGCCGCTGCTACACGCGCTGATGATTTTTCGGGTTTTATCGGGCCGGTGCTACACGCCCTTTTTTCCAGAAATACCCGATCATCGTCCACAATTATACCGATTTCAGACAACGCCGATCTGTCCAACCTGACTTCACGCCGCTTATTTCTGAGACTAACGGCCGTCAACGTCCCCGCAACCGCTTCAATTGCGTATTCCGGGGCATCGTGGGCACCCATTCCGTTTGATCGTGGGCAGTGATTCCGATTGATCGTGGGCGGCTATTACGATTGATCGTGGGCACTTTTGTGGATTTTCCGGAATCGGTGCCCACGATGGCGGAATCACTGCCCACGATGCCGGAACGGTGTCCCGGTTTTTACTTGGCGAAAAGAAAACATTCTGGTCATTCATTGGCTTAAGCGGCATTCTCGGACCTTTTTACAGGAGGTCTGGGATGCCCACACCGAGGATGACCATGAAAGCGATTCAAGAAGTACTCCGTTTACACGCAGCAGGCCTCAGCCAGCGGCAAATTTCGCAGGCCTGCCGGCTTTCCAAAGGGGCGGTGGGGAAGTATTTGCAAAAGGCCGAACAGGCGGGTTTGTCATGGCCGCTGCCCGAGGGCATGGATGCGGCGGGGCTGGAAGCGCTGCTGTTTCCCGCCCGTCGAACGGCCCCTGTGACCGCACCGGTGATGCCGGATTTTGCGGCCATCCACACGGAGATGCGGCGCAAGGGCATGACCCTGCAGTTGTTGTGGGAAGAGTATGTGGCGGCGCAGAGCGGGCGGCGTGTCTATCAGTATTCGCAGTTCTGCACCCACTACCGGGCCTGGAAGGACCGCCTCAAGCGCAGCATGCGCCAGCACCATGGGGCCGGTGAGAAGCTCTTCATCGATTATGTCGGCCCCACGGTGCCGGTCATGGATCCCGGCACCGGAGAGATCCGCCAGGCCCAGATCTTTGTGGCGGTGCTGGGAGCCTCCAGCTATACCTATTGCGAGGCGACCTGGAGCCAGAACCTCAGTGACTTCCTGGGCGCCCATGTGCGGGCGCTGCGCTACTTGGGCGGGGCACCCGTCCTGCTGGTCCCCGACAACCTCAAGGCGGCCGTGACCAAGGCCTCCCGCTACGAGCCCGAGATCAACCGCAGCTATCAGGATCTGGCCACCCATTACGGGGCCGTAGTGCTCCCGACACGGCCCTATAAGCCCAAAGACAAGGCCAAGGTCGAGGTTGGCGTGCAAGTGGTGGAGCGTTGGATTCTCGCCCGTCTGCGCCACTTCCAGTTCTTCTCGCTGCCTGAACTCAACCGGGAGATCCGCCGCCTGCTGGAGGATTTGAATCAGCGCCCCTTCAAACGTTTACCCGGCAGCCGTAAAAGCACCTTCGAGGCCCTGGATCGGCCCGCTCTCCAGCCCCTGCCCGCGCAGGATTATGTCTTTGCCGTCTGGAAGTCGGCGAAGGTCAGCATCGACTATCACGTGGAGTACCAAGGGCGTTTCTACTCGGTGCCCTACCGCCTGGCCGGGGAGCGGGTGGACCTGCGGGTCAGTGCCCGGACCGTGGAGATCTTCCATCAGCAGCAACGGGTGGCCAGCCACCTGCGTGAGGAGAATCAGGGCCGCTACACGACGCTCACGGAACACATGCCCAAGGCCCATCAGCGGCACCGGGAATGGACGCCCGGACGGCTGCTCAACTGGGCGCTCTCCATCGGTCCCGCGACCCGGGACGTGGTGCGCTGGCAGTTGGAGAGCAAGCCCCATCCCGAGCAGGGATATCGCTCCTGCCTGGGCCTGCTCAGCCTCTCCCGCAGCTATGAAAAAACCCGTCTGAACGCCGCCTGCCTCCGGGCACTGAAGGTGGGGTCTCCCAGCACTCGCAGCGTCAAATCCATCCTGCAACAGGGACTGGACCAGGTTCAGGAATCCCCCCCAAAAACGGCCTCTCTGCCCGAGCACGACAATATCCGCGGACCCCGCTACTACCATTGAACCGTAAGGAGCATCCCATGTTATTACAACCCACGCTGAGCGCCCTGCGCCAACTCAATCTCTACGCCATGGCCGAAGCCCTCAACGAACAATCCCGGCTCCCGCAGGTGCAGGATCTGCCCTTCGAGGAGCGTCTGGGGCTCCTCATCGACCGGGAACTCTGTGCCCGGGATCAACGCCGCCTGACGCGCCTGCTGAAGCTCGCGCATCTCAAGCAAAACGCCTGCGTGGAAGACATCGACTATCGCGGCTCCCGGGGACTGGATCGATCCCAAATAGCCGCGTTGATCCAGAACACCTGGATTCGTCAGGGGCATAATCTGCTCATCACCGGCGCCACCGGAACCGGTAAAACCTGGCTGGCCTGTGCACTGGGTCATCAGGCCTGTCGTCAGGGACTGAGCGTGCGTTATTTACGCTTGCCCCGCCTGTTTGAGGAACTCCGGATTCGTCACGGTGACGGCAGCTTCGGCCGTTATCTCAGCTCCCTGGCCAAGGTCGATCTGATGATCCTGGATGACTGGGGACTGGCCCCCATGGGGGCGGAAGACGTCCGGGACCTGCTGGAAATCATCGATGACCGGGTGAACCAACGGGCCACGCTGATTACCAGCCAGTTACCAGTAACCCACTGGCACGAATATCTGGGCGAACCCACGGTGGCCGATGCGGTACTGGACCGGCTGCTGCAAAGTGCGCACCGACTGGAGCTCAATGGGGACTCCCTGCGCCGTCACCGTGACGGGCGCGACACCCCAAAAGTTGACCCATCGTGACCGGTTTCTACAGGGACGCTCTGCAGGAGGAAAACCGCATGCCTGAAGAAAAACCACCCCAGCGCCCCGGCCGCAAGCCCAAGGGCGACCGTCCCATGACCAGCGCCGAGCGCGTGGCCGCGAGCCGCTTCCGCCGCCGGTACCCCGACAGTGGATACAGCGGGAAGCCGGTGTCGGTAATGTTGAGTGGGCAGGCGCACATGGCCCTGGATGACCTGATGGAGCACTTTCGCGACAAGTCGCAAAAGGAAATCATCGAGGCCGCATTGATAGCGCATGCGAAGGCCTGCACATTACGCGACTAGACGCGATGCTCTCACCCCAGCCGCTTCACCCGGTCTTCCTCCTTCAATGGCGTATGTCACTTCAGCATCACCAGCAAGGTCTTGCGCCGGTGAGGCTGAGACCTGCATCTGTAGTGCTGGTCCGACTACTGCAGAGCGCCCACCGACTGGAGCGGAAGGAGGGCTCCCTGCGCCGTCACGGTGACACGCCCGTTACGCCAAAATTTGACGCATCGTGACCACCCATGCCTAAAATGGCGATGACCAGAATGTACGCTTTTCGGGGTGCCCACGATCAGCGGAATCACTGCCCACGATCGCCGGAATGCGCATCCAGGACAATAATGCAGGCGGGAATGCCGGTACCGTAGAACAGGTTGGCGGGGAGACCGATGATGCCTTGGATGACACCTTTGCGAATGAGGTTTTTACGGATGGTTCCTTCAGAACCCCCCCGAAATAGCACACCGTGGGGCAGAATAACGGCCCCCTTACCGGTGCTTTTCAGGGAGCGGAGGATGTGCAGCAGAAAGGCATAGTCGCCATTTTTGGCCGGGGGAATACCGTCTGCAAAACGGCCATAGAGGTCATGGGCCGGGTCAAAGCCGTTACTCCAGGCCTTGGTAGAAAAAGGCGGATTGGCCACCACATAATCAAAAGTCTTGAGGCCACCGTCGGCATTGGTCCAGTGCGGGCTGGAGAGGGTGTTGTCCTGCCAGATTTCGGCGGTTTCATTGTTGTGCAGGATCATGTTCATTTCGGCTAACGCTGCCGTGGCGTTATCCATTTCCTGCCCGTAAATGGTCACAC
>DAHWJO010000225.1:0-4194 GCA_027344105.1 Sulfobacillus sp. | reverse complement strand
AGGCGCTGTGGCAACCCGCTGTCCTGTTCAATCCAGCACTCAAACAGATCGCCAATCTGAAACAGCTGATGGAGAAAAGACGGCGCGGACCACACGGGCCCCCGGAGGATGCCGTGCCAGACAGCCTGTCCGCTATCCAAGGTTTCCAAAGAAAACTGCCAGGGCCACTGGGCCAGCCAGCTGGGATCAATCCATTCCCATGCCCGGGCGTTGTCCCGGGCCGAAGCGCCGCCTATACCGGACAAAAGCGGCACGTGGCCTGTGTGGACGGTGCCCGAGGCGCTCTGCACCACGGGATAGGGCGTATGGTAGGAGTGCCACTGGGCACCCTGAACCAAAAGGCCGCTGGCAATATCATCAGGCTGGCCAAAAGGAGAGCACTCGTTCCGCCACAAGTCCGGGGCCTGCCACCATGAACGCCAACTCTGGCAGCGCCAGAGTCCTGGCCCCAAGTCATAGGCCACATGCATCTGACGCTGCCGCCATGCGCGGATGCTGTCTGTCTGCTCACAATACCGCGCGGTCACACGCAGCGTGTCCATATGGGCAAAGGCGCCGTGCATACTGTCCCGCAAGTTGCTGACTGAAAAATCCGTCACGTCAGGTCTCCTTAATGATCGTCATGATGCTTGGCGCAGGGTTCGGTGCCCGCCCGCACTCGCTTCGCACTCTTAACTTTATGATACCAGATACAAGGAGTCCGCTGTGGGGTTTGCTGCGCTGCCAATAATTTCGCTGTGGCCAGCTGGCATAAAGGGCGCGTCATGCCTGAGGGCGCTGCGGAGAAGATGCGCTATGGCAGTAGAAGTTCACCGGATCATTGCCAGGAGGCCATCCCGGGGCGTCCGCTGGCTATGGCGGGATGCCAGGATAAGCTCGGCGGGGCATTAAAGGCGGACTAGCCGGATTGCCCGGTTGTGGGCAGATGCGGGAGTGCCGGGAACTCGCCTGGCCGTGACGCGCATCACCTGAACGGGTCTACGATACGAGGTATTTGCTCTGGAGATCCTCTTTCCACCCAGGACCCAGTTCCAAACTCTTCGCAAAGAAGCGGTCCAAACTGCCGTATTCCGCCACAATGGTTTCGATTGCCGCCTCGAGATTCTCCGGGTAGGCCCAAGCCATGGGCCAAAGGGGGTGGGAGGAGTCCACTGCGCCCCCGCCCGGGGCAATCAATGGCATCAGGTGCGATGTGAATTGGTTGGAGATGACAAAGTCTTGCACAATGACGTCCCAGGGGACGTCCAGCGCCCAGAGCAGCAAGGCCGCCGTGACGCCGGTGCGGTCCTTCCCCGCCGTGCAGTGAAACAGCACCGGTCCCGATTCTGGTTCGAGCAGCAGGTGGAAAAATTCGGCGTAGGCCGTCCGCGACTGGGTGAAGGCCCGGTAGCTGTCGCGCAGCATGGACAGGACCAGTGCCTGGTCCGCTGAGCCTGCGGTGTGCGCCGGGGTATTGGGGTCCATGGTCAGATTTAATGGCAGGTGACGGATGTCCGGGGCTAAGTCGCCAGGGGTCGGGTCTCTCCCGGACTCCGCATCGCTCCTGAGGTCACAGATGGTGCGGATCCCCAACTGGCGGATGTCCGTCTGGTCCTTTTGCGTCAAGCGGTTGAGGCGCGCTGAACGGTAGAGCGTGCCCCACCGCACCGTTAGCCCGCGGGGGGTCCGGTACCCTCCAAGGTCACGGAAATTGAATCCGCGCTCCAACGGGAGAATGCGGTCGGCTTGTGTCTCCACATGCCCGTCGGGGAATCGCAGGTGCAGGTAGGACCGGCAGCCTTGGGGAAAAGCCGGCACGCAGCATGTCCCGGAAGTCCATGGAAGGGGTGCCGGGTCAGAAAGAGCCGCGTCGCGCCAGTCGGCCTCCGCCGTAAGGTATACTTCGGGCCGTGTGTCTCTTGACACTTCGGACTGAACCCCGACTTGCCAGCCCCCCTCCGGCAATTTGTGAACAACATAGCCCCTGCATTCCATCTTTTCCGTCACTGTGCCACACTCCTTGGCCAAGCGTTATCAGATCCAGCCCAAAAGGGCCTCCCGGTTCACGCCGCTCCCTGGACCATGGCCGGTCTCTTGGGGAGGACGCCCTATCCCTATTGTCCCATAACAGGCGCTGGCCGTCTTGCAATCAAGGAATGCCCCGCGGTCTTCGGGTGTGCTGCAAGGGGGGACAGCGCCCCATAGGCGCATGCCCCAACAATAGTGTGCCGGGTCAGCACCTGGGGCGATTTGCCAAGCGCTCCGTCTGCTAGTCTCCTGGAAGTTTCCCCGCGGACCTGTAACCTCGGGTCCGCTGAGGCGTTTATGCTAATGAGGAGAGAGTCTGAATATTTGCTCGTGATCTGGCTTTATAGCATTCGCCACGAAGGAGAATGAACCATGATCTTCGGAAAGTACTGGCCCTATGGGGTGCTGCTGGCAGCGGGAGCTGCTGCCTCCCTGGCGATAGGCCACAAGAATACCGGCGGTGTCCACTCTACGGTGACCGCAGTGGGGTTTGCGGTGGTGTCAGTCCCTTCCACGGCGGGGCCATCCTCCGCCGATTTCACCTTGAACTACCAGGTATCCTCAGCCAATCCCACAAACGCGGCAAGCACGCTCGCCCATGACATCGCTGCGGCGGAAGAGGCGTTGCGGCATGCGGGCGTGGCGGCAGCTGATCTATCCACTCCGGGAGGGGTCCAGCTCAACTATTTCGATACCATGTCGCAGCAGAAATGCCAGGAAGTTGAACAACTTAAACATCTCCAGTCGCTGCCCGGTTGCCCGCCGCAAGTAGGATTTCAGGCAATGGAATCGCTGCAGGCGATTGTGCCCGTCTCACAGCTGACCAAGGTGTTGGACCAGGTCCGCCCGCAATCGCTGCCAGGCTCTCCGGGTCTCAATGTCAACACCGGGCAACCCGCGAGCGCCGCACTACCGTCGCCGCAGGCCATGTCGGCAGGATACCGGGCCGCCCTCGGCCAGGCCAAAGACAATGCGTCCCTGCTGGCGGAGCAAGAAGGACTGGCGCTGGGACAGGTTGTTAAAATTTCCCAGGGCGTGAATAGCCAGCTGCTTTTCCAATCTAACGGCGGCGGGTCCAGTACGGTGTTTGAGCCCCAGGTCGGCTCGGGCCAGCAGCTGATCGGTGTGACGGTCACTTACCGACTCCGCTGAATGGCAACACGACTTTGAGTCTCTTCCCGGCACCATGACGCGTGCAGCCCGCAGATTGTGAAAGACTGGACGCGGCTTGCCCTGTCCCAAGAAAAAAACGGCGGGGTCCGCCCTCGCCGTGATTCCGACACGTTGTCTGCCGCTAGCGCACTGCCAGCAGGAGACCCCAGAAGCCCGCCACCCACAGGCCGCTTGTGACCGCGCAGCACTGCCAGGTGCGCCATGCGGTTAAACGGTGCACGCCCTTCTGTACAAGCCAGAAGGTCAATCCTAATACAGCGACGACGAGCACCTCACTCAGACCTGTGATGAATACTGCTCCCGTACCTAGTAGCCAGCCCATTAGACCCGCCCCCTTAGGATTAGTTCTTAAGTATCATTATAGAACTTGGTCGGCAGAAATCAAGACGGTTAAATGTGTATTGCGAATTGCCAGAACTATTGGCGGCGGGCAGCGAGGTAGGGATAGGGCGCTAGGGAAGGAAGAGAACGGAAATATGCAGGGAGGGCCAAAATGCGGCCGCTGGAAGGATCACTGGCGCCACCCAGCCGGCTCTAGCTTGTGAAAGGAGGCAAGCTGAGGTCTTTGGCGACCCCAACGAAGACGGTGGCTTGTGGAGAAAACATTGGCTGCCCTGTGCATTTGTTCACAAACTGTGGATAACATGGTGAAAATGGGTGAACAGTGCTGTCGAAAATGACAGCTAAAGGATAAATATGGCGGATAATCTTTAATGAATCCACAAGTAATCCACAAAATCCTGAAATCTGTGGATTAAAAGTCTGGAACTGTTTTTTGGAGTTTGCCGTCTGCACGGCGAGTGAGGGTCAAGAATTTCCGGTGCCGCACTCAAAAGACCAGAAGGGCAGGACACGGCGGACCTGTCTCCTGGGTTCTTGGAACAACAACTGGGCACGTTCCGCAGATGGGTTTGGGTAGTGCGAAAAAAAGATTCCGGAGCATCGCTCCGGAATCTCTTCCATCAGGATTAACATGCTTTAGGATTCACTGGAACTGGCCAAGGCTGCCGGCGG
>DAHWJO010000224.1:0-4209 GCA_027344105.1 Sulfobacillus sp. | reverse complement strand
CAGTGTTTTGACCACTTGGCGGAGCCAGCACATCCCGTGTTCCGGTCCACGAGATTTGCGCAACCCCCATGGGGGATCGATTGCCTGTGCCGGACGACCGAGGGGGTGAACCGGTGGGGGCGAACGCGCCGTCCCAAACAAGACCTGCGGTCTTGGCTCTGTCTCCGGCCCTGTCGGCTTCCGCTGCTGACGTGATGCAGGTGATTGCCCAGTGGGATATGGAGGACAGGGGCGAACCCGAACAGGTGCTGGTGGGGACCATCTCTAGGTGTTTAGGGTCGGTAGACGTCCCCTGCCAACTCGCGGACCGGGAGGCCGGCACTGGAATATTGTCGCGCAGCGGGATGGAGGACGGGGTTCAGAAATTGTGGCCAATCTTGCTTTGAATGGTTATATAGCCCGATGGTGGCGGAAACGGGGGAACGGCTCTGGATCCTGGCGATGGAACAAAGTGCGGTGGACTTCCCTGCCGGATGGGGGGCGTTCCCGCGAAGATGCCCGCAGGGGCGTGGGCTAGGAGGCAAGGAAAAGTGCCGCCGCAGGCGGTCTTGCGGGCGAGGTTTTGGCAGGGATGGCCAATATGCTGGCAGATACAGGGGACCTGGTTCCGACTGTGGTGCTGACCACCGGATGGCTGTGGGCGTGTGCTTGGGCCGCCATTTGGGGCAGCGGCGATTTCCCGTTCTTCTGACTGGGCCAAAAGAGACCACGCCTGCAATTCGTAGGGCGCTTGATGCAAAATGGAAGGGTTCCCACACGGGAATATCCATTACAAGGAGGTGTGCGGAGCATGCAGCGGGTGTTGTTGGCTCTGGATGCACGAGGCCATGCCGACCATGCGGCGGCGGCTGTGCGGACATGGATGGCGCAAGATTCCCGGCTGTTCACGGTCATGCTCTATGTGACGGAAATCTTTACCGGACGATTTCCTGGCCCGCGGTTGCCGATGAGTTATGAAATGGAGGTGGCCCAGCAGATGCGCGAAAGCATGGAACGGGAACTGTTTCAGCCATGGCTGGCCCGCACCGAATTTCTCCATAAAACAGGAAGGTCCATCTCCGACGTGATCTGCGGCACTGCCGTGGAGCAGGCATGCGACACGATCGTATTGGGCGGCGCGCCGATCCGTGGGCTCCAGCGCTGGCTGGGCCCCAATCTGTCCCCGACCATCTTGACGCGGCCGGCTCTATCGGTATTTGTCGTGCGGGCGGCTCCCACCCCGCATGCGCCGCCTATTCCCTGGCGGCAGGCACGCCAGGGGGGCGGATGACCTCCCGTGCGCAACAGTGGCCGTTGTCCGGACCAGGCCCTCTGGCGGGGTTGTTAGCGGACAGGTGGAGCAGGTAAAATGACGGGGAATTCCAGGGCGTGTGGCCGCCGTGTCCTGACAGTGGTGCCCGCGCCCAAGACTCGCAGCGGCGTGCCGGTGGGGTTGGAACAGGAGGGTGTGGGTTCCATGAGAAAATCTGGCCGGCGTCTTTCTGTGCCGTCGTCAACGTCCCAGACGCCCAAGTGGAGGGTGCTGCGGCCGCATTGGACAGCGTGGGCCGATGTGCGCTCCGTTCGGAAAAATGGGGGGATGGCGGGCTATGTCTGGACGACCGGACTGGTTGCGCTGACCACTTTGCTGCTGTGGCTTCCGCGTCAGTTATTTGAACCCGTCAACATCGCCCTCCTTTATCTTTTGCCGGTCTTGTGGAGCGCGGTCCGGTGGGGTTGGTGGACCTCTTTCTACGCCGCGGTCTTAGGGGTGATGGCGTTTGATTTCTTCTTTGTTCCCCCGATCTTCAGTTATGCTGTCAGCGACTTGCGCTATCTCTTGTCATTTGCCGTGTTTCTCATCGTCGGTGCCCTCACCGCGGGACTGACGTCGTCGCTGCAGCATCAGGCGCAAGAGGCCCGCCGCCGGGAGGCGGTCATGATGTCTCTCTACGACCTCAGCCGGCACATTGCGGCCGTGAAAAATATTGACGAGGTCGTAGAGGCAGTCGTCCGCCACGTGTCGGAGACCATGGGAGTCGCCGTGTGGGTGGTCCTGCCGGATGCCGCGGGCCGCATGGCGCCGCCTGGTCCCGCCGCTGGCGGTGCAAGACCGTGGAATCACGATGTGCTGCAATGGGTTTTCCAACATGGAGAGCCTGTAGGGTTTGGACAGCGGCACAAACCGGAACTGCTCTACATTCCCTTGAAAACCGTAGAGACGGTGCATGGGGTGATGTGCCTCGGAGAGTACGGCCAAGGCAGCCGGTTTGGTGAGGAGCAGCGGCACACCCTAGATGCTTTGGCGGGGCTTGCAGCAGTGTCGGTGGCCCGCGTGCGATATGAGGAGGCGGCACACCAGGCGCAGCTGATGGCAGAGTCTGAACGTCTCCACACGGCGCTGCTCGACTCCCTCTCCCACGAATTGCGGACCCCTCTGACTGCGGTGATGGGGGCGGTCGACCATCTCGCAGACGGCCAGCAAACCCTGTCGGCAGAGAGCCGCCGGGACTTGCTGGCCACCGTCCGGGACGGGGTGATGCGATTAAACCGGCTGATTACCAACTTGCTGGGCATGGTGCGGCTGGAGAGCGGGATGCTGCGCTTGAACCGCCAAGCATGCGATGCATCAGACTTGGTGGGGGTGGTGCGGCGCCAATTGCAGGAGGTGTTGAAAAATCATCCGGTGTCCGTATCGATTCCCGACGATTTAGGACCGGTGATGGTGGACGAAGTGCTGTTTGAGCAGGCTCTGGTGAATGTAGTGAGCAATGCGGCGAAATATTCTCTCGAGGGAAGCCCGATCGAGATAGTCTTCACGGCCATGGCGCCGGTGCTGCAGGTCGCCGTGCGTGACCAGGGGATCGGCATTAACCCCGAAGAAGCCGCCAAGTTGTTTGAAAAGTTCTACCGGTCTCCCCGGACCCAGCACATTCCGGGCACGGGGCTCGGCCTGGCAATTTGCCGGGGCATTGTCCAGGCCCATGGAGGCCGGGTCTATGCGGCACCGAACAGTCCCACAGGAACGGCAATCACCATCGAGATTCCATGGAACCCGGTGGCGTGAGGCCATGAACCGGGAGAGAGGAGAACAAGACGTGGAGGCGACGATTCTCATTATTGATGACGAGCCGCAAATTCGGGAGATGCTGCGGTTGATGCTGCAGGATTTTGGCTATCTGACATACGGCGCCAGTACTGGACAGGAAGGGCTGTCGATGGCCATGGCGTTTCATCCCGACGTGGTCCTCCTCGATATGGGCCTGCCTGACATGACAGGGACGGAGGTGCTGAAACACCTCCGCCGGGAGTCTGCGGTGCCCGTCATCATGCTCACGGTCCATGACGGGGAGCAGGAGAAAGTTGCCGCGCTGGACCACGGGGCGGATGATTATGTGACGAAGCCGTTTGGAACGGATGAACTGATGGCCCGGGTGAGGGTGGCCTTGCGGCACCGCCGGGAACTTCCCGAGGCGGCTATTCATGCCGGCCCCCTGGTGGTGGACTTAGACCGGCACAGCGTGGAGAGACACGGGGAAGCCGTGCACCTGACCCCCATCGAGTATGAGCTGCTCCGTATCCTGGCCTTGAATCTCGGCAGGGTCGTGACGCATACGCAACTGCTGCACCAAGCCTGGCGTGACGCTAGCTATGAAAATGACGGACATTATCTGAGAATTTACATTGGCCATTTGCGCCGGAAAATTGAAGCGGACCCGGCCCGCCCTCAATTGATCCTCACCGAACCCGGCGTGGGCTACCGGTTAGTGGATCCCAACGCCCGGTGACCGGGGTTTAGGTAGAAAGAATGATGGCAAGTGAGTCTGACGGATCCGTAGTGGGAGATTCTCCACTACAGCAATCCAGGCATAACGGCGTACCGAAGGGCTTCGCCGTGAGGAATGGGTAATGGGGGCTCCATTGGCAGCCGACCTCCTGGTATGATACAGGCAGAACGACCGCCATCACAATGAAACCAGGAGAGGGGTTGGCGGGAGCCAGTGTCAATCCGGAGACCACCGGAAGGGGTTCAAGGAATCTCGAAGACGATCCGGGCCCGCCCGGTATTCTTATTCCATAGGGTGCCGACCTCGGACAGCGGGACGGGGAGGATATCGATGGCGAGCTGGGCCGGCCCGGCGGCGTGCAACACGTCGTGCACGGCGCGCATGAGGTCCTCCATGGGCACACTGCCGATGCCGCTACCCATGATGGTCAGCGGGAGCGCGC
>DAHWJO010000223.1:0-4262 GCA_027344105.1 Sulfobacillus sp. | reverse complement strand
CTGCCTGGAGACCTGCTGTTTATGAAGGGCCACGTGATGGTGTACCTGGGACGCGATCAGGGGCGGCCTTATGTCCTGCATGCCTTTGTCGGGTTCCGCCATGAGGGAGTGCTGCACCTGGTCAACCAGGTGATGGTGTTTCCCTTGGATTTGCTTCTCAGAAGCCAAGACGCGCCGTATCTTGAAGCGGTCACATCGGCGGGCAGGGTGCTGGCTTAGGAATGGCAGACATGCGTCCAGTGAGTACTCCCGAAGAATAAAGTGAGTTGGCTGCCATGGCGACAATTGCTTACGCCTCTAGTTAATCGGAATGGCCTTATATTAAAACGACCCGCATCCCCGGATGTTGTTTTTCAGAGGACGACCCCCCTTATAGATCGTCAAGCGGATGGCAATAGGACGCCTTGAGTGCCCCGGATGTACACGAATTATGCTGTTGAGGGTAACCCAACGTGCTCCATGGCCAGCAAGGTTTTTGTGGTTGTGCTTGGTGTCCTGACGGGTTTTCAGGTTCGTGGAGAAAATTCAACGGCCCGAACGGACCGCCCCGGTCCATGAATGTGCCCCGTGTACAGTCACGATCTCCAGACCGCGCAGGTGTACCGGTGGATCACTATCCCCACCGGCCATGTGAAAGTCATGGTGGCTGGGGATAGTGATCCACCGGCGGCGAGTTCCCGTACCGACTCACTCGTACGCGGGATCGCGGACCGTCTCCGGTAGCGCCTAGCGGATGTTACAACCGACCGTCAGAACGGTTGCGGGTCAATGCGGGGTGACGGTGATAGTGCCCTGCATATAACCGGGGGTGACCATGGGCCCACCCATTCCCATCGGGCCCGTGCCGCAAGGTGCCATGCATTGCCAGCTATAGGAGCCAGCCGCCGGCATGCGGACTTGCGCCACCACCGTGACCGTCTGGCCAGCGGGGGCGACGGGAATGGGCAGATTCAGACCCATGGCCGGTATGGTGAAAGTGTGCGCCACGTCCTGGTTGTCCACCGCGCTTTGGGCCTTGCCGTCAATGCTTTCCACACCGCCTATGGTACCGCTGACTTTGTCATCTTGCGTCATCATGAGGGGTGCCGCCCCGCTATCGTGCGAGACAATGGTCAGGGTGACTGTAGAATTCTGAGGCGCTGACCAAAATGCCGGATCATACTTCGGCCATCCCGGCTTGTGGATTTCCTTGCCGGGATAGATGACCATTTTTCTCTGTACAGTGGCGGCCACCACGTTCGTGGGCGGCGGGCTTGATGTTTGTGCCCCGCATCCCGCCAATCCCAATACTGCCAAGGCTCCCGCCAGTCCGACTATCGTGTGCCGAGACGTCATCCGTGGTCCCCCTCTATGTTTTCCTGCTGCTTCTTAGGATACCCTTTTGCTGGGAAGGGCGGCCAGGACCCTTCGGACTATCTTTGGATGGACCTTGCTATGGGAAATTCCGGCCGTTTGTGTTTTCCTGATGAGACCGTATAATAGATAAGAGGAAGACCTAAACACAGCAAGGAGAGAGAGTATGGAGCAGCATCCTGGGTCAGCTGAAGCGCTTCTGCGGGACAAGGGATTGCGCGTAACCGCGCAGCGGCGTATGGTCCTGCAGTATTTGCTGGATCATGAAGGAGGGCATTTCACAGCTGACCAGATCCGTGACGAATTGCTGCAGATGCTCCCGGAGCTTGCCAAGGGTACGATGTACAAAACGTTGCAGGATCTGGCGGCGGTGAATATTGTTGAATTGCTGCCGACTCCTCAGGGATACGCGCTGTTTGGGCTGCGCCTGAGGCCGCATCAGCATTTTTACTGCACGGCGTGTCACCACTGGTTTGACGTGCTTCCCAAGAATATTGAGGCGTTGCGCTTTGATGCGCCGGGCTTTGTGATTGAAGGGGTCGATGTCACGCTGCGCGGACTGTGTCCGCAATGCGCGCATAAAGAAGCGTCTCCCGCGGAAGTGGCATCTGGGATCCACAAGGACTGAAGGCCGGGGCACGGGCCGGATAAGGAAGATTCCAAGAGAGGCGCCCGCAGTATCTGCGGGGGCGCTGTTTTGCATGTGATGGCGATTCCCACGATCACAAAACGGCGGCATTTACCACGGTAAAACCTGCCAGAGGGCTTTTCGACACGGCCAAGTGTCCCCGGAATGTTGCCCGCCGGGGCGCCTTGTGGCGGGAAAGTACTGGCCATTGAGAGCTAGCGCCTAAGATCAAGGTAAAATGAGGCAGGCCGAATACGTTGATTTCCCGCGCTAAATGGGATAGGGTTAAAAATGTTTGAATGAAGGACGGTGATTGTGAATGCATCTTGTCATGTGGGCGTACATCACGTATGTGATCACGTTCGTTCTCGGCATTATTTTCTTCTTGCGGTATGATTTGCGGCGCCGGAAGCTTCCGCCCCGATTTTTGGCGGTGCATCTGTTTTTAACGGTGATGACGTTCATTCTGTTTTCGTCGGCTCTGGCTCCTAGTCTACGCCAGCACTACTCGCATCCTGCGGTCCAGTCGGGCGCGAACAGTTCTTTATGGCTGACTTTGCACCGGCATGGTGAATTGCTGCATCATGCGGCGCCTGGCAAGGGGGCGGCACAGTGACCTTGTTGGAATGGACATACATTCTGTTTCTGTTTACAGTCGTGGGAGGCGGGACCCTCTTTTTTGCCTATCTCCTACCCAAACGGAATTTTCCTATGGGCCTTATTTTGACTCACCTAGGATTGGCGGCGCTAACTCTGGTGTTTTTCACGGTGGCGGTATTCCACTAAGAAACCGCAGTGCGGAAATTGTTGAGGCCGGCGCTCCGGCCTTTTTGGGGTGCGCCAGGACGTCTCAATGACGGCACCTTATCCCTCGGGAGGCCACTGGCTAAGGGCAATGCTTCTGGCAGGAACCCGTATCTCCCGACTTTCTGGCATAATGTAGAGGAAGGCAGCAGAAGAAAGGGATGGTCAGATGCTTGAGGCGGTGGCTGTAGCTGTAGACGGGTCGGACGCGGGGTACCGGGCGCTGGATGAGGCCCTGGACATGGTCGGGGGGCGTGGCCGGGTGCTGATGATCGACGTGAAGGATGTCGTCGCCTTCGTGCAGCCGGTGGCCCCGAGTACGTACGGAGGCTCGACGATGGCGAGCCTGGAGACTTTGCTCGGGCAGTGGGACGAAAATGCGGCGCAGGTCAGTGCAGCCGCGTTGAAGAGGGTCGAACAGACTCAGGCGACAGCGCAGTGGAAAGTGGTGACGGTGCAGGACGGGGAAGTTCACGCCGCCCAGGCATTTTTGGATGCCGCTCTGGAGGGGAAAGCGCAGGCCTTGGTAGTTGGCCGCCATCAGGGATCTGCCGTGATTGAAGGGCTGTTTGGCAGCTTTCCCCGCTGGCTGGTGACGCATGCCTCCCTCCCGGTCGTCATCGTGCCCCCGCCCTTGACAGGGAAATAAGCTGTCCCGTGTGGGGCCCGAGGCATGCTGTTCCTGCAGGAAAATGCGAGAGGTGAATGGCTATGCATTCCATTTTCGATGTGCACATTGTGGAATCGAGGAATGTCTGGAGACAGCAGCCGCCCTTGGCGCTGATGATTTCCCAGAGGATCCGCAAAACGCCGGACACGGCTTCCGGCCCTGTCCGGCTGCCCGCTTTGCCCGCGACGCCAAACCGGACCCTATTCCGGCTGCCGCCGTGGATTGTGCCCGACGACAGGGAAGCGCTGAAGAAAATCGAGCAGGACAGCCCTCAGGACTAAGATGGGCGAGGGCGTGCCGTGAAGCCGTGGCGGGCAAGACACGGGCGTTGTGCTGTGCCCGGCTGTTGGAGTATTACGGGGGTTGCCGTTTTGCTGGAACGAAGACGCCCGGTGAATCCACCGAGGCGCTGCCCCTCACGCCTCTTGCTTAGAACACCATTTTCCTAAAAATTTTCACCTCGTCAAAAAAAGACGTTGACATCCATTGTTGCCCGATATATTATAAGAGCAAGGAAAGACAAAGTCACAAAACAGGGGTGGGTATGATGAGGATGAGTGAATTGTACCGGGTGAGCGAGCCAGCGGGATTTGTGCCTTTGACGAATATCGTGAAGAAAGACGGCGCGTTTGAGGTGGCGCTGGCAGTGCCAGGGTACCGGGAAGACCAGTTGAATCTTACAGTGGAGAACGGGTTGCTGGAAATCCAGGGAACTATTCAGGAAGAGGATAATCACCAGCAGTACCTCCGCCGGGAAATTCGGCAGCAGTCTTTCCGCTACCGGGTGGAATTGCCGGAGGGTGCCGA
>DAHWJO010000222.1:0-4275 GCA_027344105.1 Sulfobacillus sp. | reverse complement strand
GACGTGATTGTCATGGTGGCCACTCCCGAGATGATTACTCTCAGGACGGTGCTGCGCTCTTTAAAAGTTTTAGGGACTCTTTATCCCCAAGAGGGGAAAATCCGCGTGGCGCTGAACCGCGCTGGCAGCGGCATATCCAAAGAAGAAATTCAAGCATTTCTCGGTCTTCCGGTGACCTACTGGATGTCGAGCGGGGGGGTGGCGCCGGTGCGCTCCGCCAACTCAGGGAAACCCCTGGTGGTTGTTGATCCCGGGAATGCGCTAGCGGTGTCCATTGAAAATATCGCGAAAGGGCTGCTCGCGGAATTTGAGGGAGCCAGCCGGAAAACGGCGAGAAAAGAAACCTTATGATGAGGGTGGCGGGAAGGAGGAGTGAGGATGTCTTTACGGACCAGGATCAACGGCATGTCCCCGGGAGCCTCTCAAGCTTTCAAGTCCATTAAGACCCCGCAATCTGCCAAGGCTAATGACTTTGACTATTTGGGCGCAAATTTCATGGCGCTCAAGAGCCGCATTCAGGATGCGCTGCTGATGCAAGTCACGTCTCCGGAAAATCTTTCGCGGGATGAACTGCGTGGTCTGATCTGGAATATCGTTGAGGCGGACAAAGACATCGCCCCTTTGGAGAAAGATGCTTTGGTGCGGATTCTGGTCGACGAAATTTTGGGCTATGGGCCCATTCAGGTGCTCTTGGATGACCCGGAGATCTCGGAAATTATGATCAACGGTGCGGGGAGCATTTACATTGAGCGCCAGGGAGCGCTCGTGAAAACCAATATTGTGTTTCGGGATGAAGGGCACCTGCGGGCGACTTTGGAAAAAATGCTGTCGTTTTCGGGACGGCGAGTCGATGAGGCCAGCCCCATGGTGGACGCCAGGCTGCCGGATGGCTCCCGGTTGAATGCCATTTTGCGGCCATTGGCGGTGGCAGGCGATTCGGTCACCATCCGCAAGTTCTCCAAAGACCCGTTCATCCTCTCGCAACTGGTTCAGATGGGCACGTTGTCGGCGGACATGGCGGCTTTTATTGAAGCGGCTGTGCGCGGCAAGCTCAATGTGGTGGTTTCAGGCGGAACTGGATCTGGGAAAACCACCACCCTGAACGCTTTTTCTGCGTTTATCCCGGGAACTGAGCGCATTGTCACCATCGAGGATGCGGCCGAACTCCAGCTCCAGCAGGATCACAAAGTAACCTTGGAAGCCCGCCCGCCCAACATTGAGGGTCGGGGCGGTGTGGCTATCCGGGATTTGGTCCGCAACGCCCTGCGCATGCGGCCTGACCGGATCATTGTCGGAGAGGTGCGGGGGGGCGAAGCGCTGGACATGCTGCAGGCCATGAACACCGGCCATGAAGGCAGTCTGACAACGGTGCACGCCAATAGTCCCCGCGACTGTCTGTCACGGATTGAAACCATGGTGCTGATGGCCGGCGCTGACCTGCCTCTGCCGGCCATCCGGTCGCAAGTCGCGTCCGCCATCGACATTATTGTGCAGCAGGCCCGCCTGCTCGACGGCTCCCGCCGCATTATCCGCATTACTGAAGTGGTGGGGATGGAGAGCGGCATCATCACCACGCAGGACCTGTTCCAATTCGACCAATCGGGCGTGGACGAAGAGGGCAAAGTGGTCGGAACCTTCCACGGCAACGGCATCCGGCCCAAGAACTACGACCGGATCCGGTCTCAGGGTGTAGACCTCCTCCCCAGCATCTTCGGGATGGGACTGTGAGGCGGCCATGAGGAACTTGAGCATCATACTGGCCGTCATATGGGCGCTGGCGCTATTCTTAGTGGTAGTGGGGGTCAGGGCCTCGCGCACATACCAGGTCACCCAAAGGCGCCTCGTGCAGATGGGCACCATGGCTCCCCGCGGCGGCAAACCGGCCCAGGCTCCCTTCAGTCTGATGGGCAGTCTGCGCAAGACGTGGAGCCAGGGCCAGAGTGCCGCCGCGCTGAAACTCAGGATGAGCGAGTACATCTTGTTTATTGCGCTGGGATTTATAGTGCCCGGACTGATCGGGCTGGCTGTGCGGGGAGCAGTAGGGGGACTGGTGCTCGGTCTCGTCGGCGGCGGCGGGGTCCTCTTGTACTTTCGCTACATGAAATCGCGCTACTTGAGATTGGCCGAACAGAGCCTGCCTGACTTCCTTCGCGGAATCTCTGGGGCTCTGCGGGCTGGGACCTCGCTGCTGCAGGCCATGTCGCTCGTGGCTAAGGAGACTCCCGACCCACTCGGCGGGGAGATTACACGGGTGCTCCGCCGGGAGTCCTTTGGCTTCAGTCTGGAGCAGACCTTGGAGGAACTGACCAACCGTATCCCTTCGAAGGATTTGTCCCTGGCGGTCATGGTTATCAATATCCAGCGGGAAATCGGCGGATCTCTTGCAGACATTCTGGAAAACATTGTGGACACCATCGTGGCCCGGCAGCGCCTGGCCCAGGAAGTCCGCTCACTAACGGCCCAAGGCCGTTTCAGCGGGTGGATTCTGACGGCCCTGCCCTTTATTCTGGGGTTTATGATTTGGTTTATTGACCCCAGCTATATTGACCCGCTGTTTCACACGACTATCGGCTGGATCCTTTTGGGAATGGCTGCGGTTTCCGTGGCGATTGGCGGGTTCGTCATCAACCGCCTGGTCCGCTCACCTGAGATGTAGGGAGGTTTCATATGCTGCGCTGGATGGATGTCACAATTGCCGCCCTGTTGGCTCTGGCGGTCGTGCTATTCGCGGCTTGGATCAAGGATTTGAAGGTCTTCAGCCGGCAAAGGGCGCTGGGTGACCGGCTCTCGCCCTACCAACTGCGGCGGGCCGACCCTGCGGACGAACTGGAGATGCCGTTTTCCCAGCGGGTTATCGTCCCGGTTCTGCAAAAGATCTTTGATGCCCTCGCGCGTGCCTTGACCCCGGCCAAAGTGCGGGCGGAGCTGGGCCGCCGCCTGAGGCAGGCGGGCAGCAAGATGGGGCCCGATGCTTTTGTACTGTACCGTTTGGCCATTTCCGTACTGCTGTTGGCTCTCGGCGCGGTGGTGGGGCTCATCGAGACGTCTTTGCCGGAATGGCAGCGGGTGGCGATGCCTTTGGGGATGGGAGCCATCGGCTATATCTTCATGGGAGTGCGGATTAATACCCAGGCCCAAATCCGCCTGAGACAGTTGGAGCGATCACTCCCCGAGGTGTTTGACCTGCTGAGTGTCAGCGTGGAGGCGGGGCTGGCTTTTGATGGGGCCTTGCGGAAACTGGTGACGAATTTGGGACCGGGTCCGGCCAAGGATGAATTTACCCGGGTCCTGTCGGACATGCAGCTGGGAATGACTCGGTCGGAAGCGCTGACGGCGCTGGCCGACCGCACCAAATCCCGGGAACTCAAGAGGTTTGCGGGTCTGGTGGCACAGTCCGACCGGACCGGGGCGGGCATCTCCAATGCCCTGAAAGTGCAGGCCCGCGACATCAAAGCGGCGCGGGCCGCTCAGGCCCGGGAAAAGGCGGCGCTGATACCGGTCAAGATCATCTTCCCCATGGTGCTGTTTATCTTTCCGGCTATTTTCATTGTCATTCTCGGGCCTGCGATGCTGTCCCTGATCCGTGTGTTCCATGGCTAATGAGATCATGCCGAAGGGATTCGTGGCCGTGAGAAATATGCGGACTCTGCAGCTGCTGGGGGACCGTATTCAGGTGGCCGATTCCTTTTGGCTGAGATTTCGGGGGCTGATGGGAACCGCAAGTTTGGATCCCGGAGAGGGAATGCTCTTCCCCCGAACCAATTCCATCCACATGTTTTTTATGCGCTACCCCCTGACGATTGTCTACCTATCGAAAGACATGAAAGTGCTGCGCAGCGTGGTGGTGAAGCCATGGCGCATCGGACCCATTGTGTTAAAGGCCCAGTGGGTCATGGAACTGCCAGACAGTTCTCAACCGGACATTCAAAAAGGCGACATGGTGAGCATTGAGTAGCATTGCGGATGTTATGAGCAGGGGTCAGTGCTGGTAGTGGATTGGCTTCCGCCACTGGGATCTTCTTGCACCATGGTGTAATTCTGGGCGATAGGCACTTGCTGGCCAAAGCCGGGGATGCCGATAAGCAGCGGATAATGGGTGGATACCGCTACGTTTACCGTTGAAGGGGAGACCCCTTCAGGGCTCGGGCTTACACTCCAGGACACTACGGCCGATGTAGGGAAAATACCGTCCGTCGCAATCTGCGTGTATATGGCACAGCCGACGCTGTTGGTGCTTTCTCCCAAAGATGCCTCCCGCACTCCGATGCGGGCTGC
>DAHWJO010000221.1:0-4546 GCA_027344105.1 Sulfobacillus sp. | reverse complement strand
TGCGCTTATATTCGCGGTTGCCACTCAATATTCCTTCCGCCGTGAATGATTTTTCTGCGCATTTGGTCATCGCCATCCTTTAGCACGGTTGCCAAGTGCGGCGAAAATGACAACAGCCCCCGGCGCCGGAGCGGCGGGGGCTGTTGTGTCTTGAAAATTTACTGGCCGACTGTCCAGTAGTTCGGGAATTCCGTATTGGTAATCGGGTTGTACGTGGCGCTGACCCCGTGAATGTACGTGGCTGTCTCATCGAAGTCGGCTGTCCACGGCATCCAGATCACCGGGAACTGCTTGGCTGCATACGAAAGATATGCGTCCATCCGGGCAGTGATCTGGCTGGGGGTGCCAGGCTCATAGGTCTGCTGGATCAGGCTGTTCATCTGGGCACTTTGGTAGCCGCCATAGTTCGACGCCGAATTGGCGGCGAACAGCCCGCCCCCAGTCGGGTAGTAATCCGGCTCATACGTCCAGCCCCCGCCCCACCAAACCATTTGCCACTTGCTGGCATTTGCCTGGTTGGTATCCGCGATCAGTGTATTGAACTGCTGGGATTCCAGGTTCACCTGAATCCCTTCCTGCGCCCAGTCCTGCTTCATCAGCTGAACCTGATTGGCAATGGCGGACACCCCGGAAACGTAATCCAGAGTGAAAGCCAGTTTCTGGCTGCCGCGGGTCATCACGCCACCAACCATTTTCCAACCGTGCGCTTCCAGAAGCTTTTTTCCGGCCCCAGGATTGTAAGGGGCGGGATTGGTGAGACTGGCATCGTAAAATTCCGTTACGGGCTTGGCCGGAATGGGACTGAACCCCAATGTGCCATGACCGTGATAAAAGGCCGTGATCATCCCGCTCTGGTTGATCCCCATCTCCAAAGCCTGGCGCACATACTGATGGCTGACAATCTGGCCGAATTGGCCGGGAGCGTCGGCGCCAAAGTTGGGAATCAGGTAATTGAACCCGAATGGGTAGACGGTGCTGAACTTGTCATTGACGAGGGTGTTTCGCGAATTGTACAGCGAGAAGGGAAGGTATCCCACCCCCACCTTGTTCAATTTCAAGTCGGCGAACTCCGAACTGCTGCTGGACTCATAAACATAAACCAGTTTCTTAATCGTTGCCTTGTGTCCGTCGTACTTCCCGTTGGGCACAAACGCCCAGTATTCGTTATTGGTGCGCGAGCCCGCAGGGTCAAACTTAAAAGCCCCGTCCACCACATCATAGTAGGGCGATGCAGGGTCATTAGCCACGGACAAGATGAATTTCAATTCATTATCCACATTTTTGTGGATATCCCACACGGCCTTCGGAGCGGGCACAATCTGAGCCAGGCCATTGTGCATAAACCACTGGGCGTTGGACGGCTTGTTCAGTGTGACCACCACTTGGTAAGGGCCGCTGGCCGTTACGCTCTCCCAGCGGGTAGGCAGTCCGCCAATTCCCGCCCCGCCATATCCCCATGGCAGAGAGGCGGCATTGGAACTGGCTGCCATCATCAGGTTCGCAGTCCACACCACATCAGCCGATGTGACAGGTGTCCCGTTGGACCAATGCCATTTTTTGTTCAGAGTGATGGTATATACGGTACCCGTGCTGTTGGACGACACGCTCGATGCCAGAGACCGCGCGTAATCAATGCCGTCGCTCTTGGAAATGTGCAGCAAAGGCACATACATCAAGGAATTCATCTGCGAATTGTAGACAGAAAACGCCGTGGAAGACTCCACCGGGAAAAACCAACTAGGCGATACCTGTACGGGCAGCGCCACCACCGCCACGTTGCCAACTGGCGACTTGACCGCGGCACTCGCTGCAGAAGAGGTGGTCCCGCACCCTGCCAGCGCCAAAGAGGCGCCTATGGCTGCAGAAGCGAGCAAAGCTATTGAACGATGTTTCATAATGCCCTCCCTAAGATATCGGCATTTTAGAATGAGTACGCCTATTTCAACATAATCCGACAACGTACTTCGACAAAGATAGCCATGAGCAATTGTAGGGCAGCCCTGTTCATCCGTCTAGGGGCTCGATGGCAACCGGCCCGGCACTATGGCATCTATAGCCATTTGCGCCGTTTAAAAATCCAAAGGAGGGCAGCGGAGATGACAATCACCATGAGAATCACCAAGTGAAAGGCCCAGGGGTTGTCGGCTCCGGGGATGTGCTCGAAATTCATGCCATAGACCGCGGCAATCACCGATGCGGGCATAAACAGCGCCGTCACAATTGTCAGCGTCTTGACAATTTCGTTGAGTCTGTTGGAGACACTGGACAGGTAAATATCCAGGACAGTATCCATCATCTCGCGGTAGGTATCTGCGGCATCTGACAACCGAATCACATGATCATACAGCTCAAAAGCATACACACTGTCCATGTTCGGCTCGCCACTCCAATACCGCGCCAGCTGGTAGGCCACGTCGCGCTCAGACCCGAGCATGCGTCTAACCCGCATAACAATCCGCTTTAGACGAAAAATTTCTTCCTTTATCTTAAGGTCATTGTCCCGGTGCAGCGTCAGATGCTCCACGTCCGACACCTTGTCATTGAAGTGGTCAAAAAATGGGAACGCCTGTTCCAGGAGGTCGTCCACCACGTAATACGCCAGGTGGTTGGCTGAGCGGATAAGGTCAGGGTGCATGTTGAGCTTTTTCTGCGTGACACTGAAGTCCTGAGCGACTTCGGCACTTGGACTCCATGTCAGCATATCGCTCCCGGTGATCACAAAGCTCACGGGGCTCGATTCTGCCTGATGGCCGTCTAGTGTGCCCGCATGCAGCTTAAAGAACCGGAGGTATATGAAGTGAGGGTACCGGTCAAATTCTGCTCTCGTGGCAGAGGCCGTGAGCGGCGGCAATGCGACATTCCAGTTGCCGAGCAAGTGTTCTAGCTCGGTGTCGCGGGGATTGGTCAGGTGTGTCCACGAAACCTGCTGACCATTAACCTTAAATGTGGTATGCTGTTTCTCCATAGCCTGACCTCCGCCGCTATATCATGGCCTTTGGCGGGAGGCTGTATACAATGACGTGGGCACCCCGACGTTTTTGCAGCGAATGTCCAAGACCTTAACATTGGGCATTGGTGACAATGTGCGTAATTGACATAAAAGTCGAGCCCATCTTATAATACATTGTCACTAGTTTTCACACAATTGTAGGTTGCTTGTCCTACGCATATTACGATAAAACCCGGTATACTGGACGGTTGAGGCAGGAGCGGATGACAACATGATTTCACCTGAAATGGAGATGCGCGATCCTCTTCAAGGGAATCAACCGGTAATCGAACGCAGTCGGAGCGTCTCTCGCGAATGGAGAGCCTTCTGGAAAAATCCGCTGGCCCGATTTGGCATCGGAGGATTAGTCTTTTTAATCTTGTTCAGCTTTGCAGGGCCACTAGTTTATCATGCCAGCGCATATCAGCCCAACCTTCTGGCGACTCTGCACGCGCCAAGCGGCAAGTTCCTTTTGGGTACGGACAGCCTTGGCCGCGATTATCTGGCCCGGATGATGCTAGGCGGTCAATTATCGCTGGAAGTAGGTTTTGCGGCGGCATTCATGACCACAATCATTGGCGTCATCTACGGGTTGATATCAGGGTTGCTCGGCGGCGGCGTCGACTCTCTGTTAATGAGAATTGTAGATATCTTTATCGCTATTCCCAGCCTGTTCCTCTTATTGTTTGTGGACTCAGTTTTCAAACCGAATGCTGTGCTGCTGGTAATCATTATCGCATCGCTTTCCTGGTTTGGGGTGGCCCGTCTGGTCCGGTCCGAAGTCTTGTCCCTCAAGAGACGCGATTACGTTGAGGCGGCGAGGGCTCTGGGCGGCAACAACTGGCGAATTATGATCCAGCACCTGCTGCCCAATGTGATGGGCGTGGTGATTGTCAATGCCACATTCCAGGTGGCGGACGCCATTTTGACCGTTGCTGCCTTGAGTTTTCTGGGTCTTGGGTTGCCACCGCCAACGCCAAACTGGGGTGAAATGCTTTCCGACAGCATGTCCTACATGTTCCAGAATGCCTGGTGGCTGATTTACCCGCCCGGTATTGCTATTCTCCTGGTGGAACTCTCAGTGAACTTTATCGGAGACGCTATGCGCCAGGCCTTTGACCCGCGTTTGCGCAAATCACGATAGGAGGGACGAACAGCCATGCTCAAGTACATTTTCCGGCGGGTGCTCCAGGCCATACCCTCCCTCCTGGGGATTACCATCATAGGATTTTTCCTGGTGCATATCGTCCCCGGGGGACCTGCGCAGGCCATGCTGGGCCCCCGCGCCACGCCCTTGCGCATTGCGCAGGTGAACCGCGAATTCGGTCTCAACAAACCCATTCCCGTACAGTATGTCCAGTGGCTCGGCCAATTGCTGCACGGCAATCTGGGCACCTCTTATTTTTACAACGAAACTGTCTGGCATCTAGTGATGGTCAACATGCCGCGCACCTTGTCAATTGTCGGTCTCGGCATCGTCATCGCCCACATTTTGTCGATATTGCTCGGCAGCATCCAGGCCTATTATCACGACACCAAATTCGATTACGCGATGAC
>DAHWJO010000220.1:0-4592 GCA_027344105.1 Sulfobacillus sp. | reverse complement strand
CTAATTAAAGATAGACCATTTTCCGGTTCCCGACATCCCTTGTGACAATACCGCCTAACGGATGCAAGTCGCCGAAAGGAACTTATCAATACGTGCTACGGGGGAACTCGTTTAGGGCTGCGGTCCACGACTCGGGGCCATAGCATGAGAGGTCGATTTGCGCTGAACGTCATGGAGCCGAGTGATCCCAAGTTTGCCACTTAAATAGATCGGCTATTCTTCCCAAACTAATACCATGGTGTCTCTGTAGAACAAATACGTGCAACCAAACCACCTCGACGAGGATCACGGCGTTGAACTGTCATTTTCCCACTGCTTACTTCACGACGCACGGGAGTTGGTGAAACTCGCAACGAAAGACTTTCTCCGCCTAGGGACGCGCCATTCTCCGGCTCGCTAAATGGTGGTTTCCGGCATTGGCTGGGTGGAAGACCTTCCTTCATTATCTCTCCCGTTTTGGAGTCGGGATTTTCGTTTCTGGATTCCTCATGTTTTCGCTCGGGCCACTGCGGTGACCTAATGGTGCCGTCACTGCCGGAAGGCAAAACCTCCTGAAAATTTCTGTACAAGGTCTTTATGAAAACAAGGAACCAACTTCTATCAAGCAATTGCAGTATGGATGCCATTCCCCAGTGCGAATGGCCACCAATGCGCACTCCTGTGCCTTCGCTTTAAATGCGTCGTGCGGCCCTATTTTCTCGACGGGATAAGGGAGCAAGAGATCTTTCAACACCGGCCAGGTATCTTGCTGACAACTCTCCTGCGCCACCCATACCGACTCGACGGCGGGCAAGGTGGCCAGAATCCCTTCCACAACCACCTTAAAGGGAATCATGCCCGGCGCAAAGTTCAGATGAATGCACGGCACATCTCTTGGTTCAGGGTATCCCGCGTCGGTAATCAGAATAAAATCATGATGGCCAGCCTTCCCCAACCACATCAGAATATCAGGATGAAGCATACGGAACACCGATAATTGCCTCCTCAGTTAAACCGGACTCTGCGCCTTGCCCTTGCGATTGACGGCATCCAGGAGCACAGCCAAAAACACCACCAACCCATAGATAACCTGGGAGTAATAGGGTGAGACGTTGAGCAGATCCAGTCCATTAGTCAGAACACCCAGGGTCAATGCACCGAGCAATGTTCCCCACAGGCTGCCGATGCCACCTACGAGAGAAACGCCTCCAATTACCACGGCTGCGATAGGAGTCAGCACGAGCGTTGTGCCTGCACTGGCTGTAGCCGCGTCTAATAATCCCGCCTCAATGATGCCTGCTGCAGCGTAAAGGATCCCCGCCCAGATGTATACCTCGAGCCGCACTTTCTGTACGGGAATCCCCGAGAGATAGGCAGCCTGCGGGTTCCCTCCAGACACATAGACTGAGCGTCCCCAGACGGTTCGGGACATGACAAACGCAAAGAGGCCAAACACCCCAAACATGATGAGTACCGGAACTGGAATCGGACCGATTTGGCCTCCCCCAAAGTATGCAAAGCCGGACGGCAATGGAGCGATAGTGCCTCCCTGGGAATACGTCAGGGTCAGCCCTGAGGCCATTGCCCCTGTGGCCAGGGTAACGATAAATGGAGCCATGCGTAACCGGGTTACGCTCAGCCCATTGACCAACCCGACAATCGCGCCAATCAGAAGACCAATGACCAGGACCAACAGAACTGGAAGATGGTTGCGGACCAAAAGTCCCGCAGACAACATCCCCACGAGACCTACGACAGGTCCGGACGACAAATCGATGCCACCCGTAAGAATTACCAAGCTTTCCCCCAGAGCGACAATCGCCATCATGCTCGTTTGGGTAATCAAGGTCAGCCAGTTACTCACCGTCAGAAAATATGGGGACAAAATTGTCAAAACGATAATCAGCCCTAAAAATCCGATGAGAATCGGTGCCCGTTCGCGAATTCGGGACCATGTGGAAAATACTGTACGTTCAGGCTTATTGTTTCCGTCACTCGCTGATGGTGGCATAACGCATAATCTCCTCCTGTGTAGTGTCGGCCGCCGTCAAGATGACCCGGAACCGCTGCTGGGCAAAGACCGCAATCCGATCACACACCCGAAACAGCTCTGGGAGTTCGGAGGATGCCATCACAATGGTCAATCCCTGCTGTCGAAGTTTTTCAATGGCATCGTAAATCTCGGCCTTCGTGCCCACGTCAATTCCCCGGGTGGGTTCATCCAGCAAGAGAACTTGGGGATGAGTGGCCAAGACACGGCTCAGGATCACTTTTTGCTGCATGCCTCCACTGAATTGCCCGACCGGTTGATCCCACCGATCATCAGGAATATCGAACTGGTGCGCCCAAGGTCTTACGTCGTCCTGAGCTTGCCGCCGAAGAAAAATTCCCAGAGGGCCCCGAAACTTTTCCAAAAGGTCCAAGATCAGGTTGGTTTCCACGGAAGCGGTTCCCACGAGTGCATCCACTTGCCTATCTTCAGGAACCAGCACCACTCCCGAGTGGATGGCATCCGCGGGAGATGACCATACTGCCGATTTGTCAAAAACCTTCAGACTTCCTTTAAAGGGCATATTCCCACTTAGAGCCAGCAGGACATCCGTGCGGCCAGCCCCGACAAGCCCTGCCAGTCCCAGAATCTCCTGAGTATAGACCTTCAGTTCCGGAACCTCTACGTGAGTTGCGGTGACAAAAGACTGCAGACTCAGAGCCGTGGGAGAAGACTCCTCATAAGCCATAGGTTTATGGGGCGCCGCTACAGCTAATTTCCTGCTGACCATGGCCGTAATCAACGCATCTTCTGACCAGCTGCTGATTGGCCGGTCATCAATGATGCGCCCATCGCGCAGCACAATCGCCCTCGAGCACACAGCCAAAATTTCATCGAGTTTATGGGATACGTAGAGCACCAGGATTTGTCGCTGCGCGGCTTTACGCATAATCGCAAAGAGGTGGGAGACTTCGGCTGGGGTCAACGAGGACGTCGGCTCATCCATAATTAACGTGCCCACCTGATGCCCCAGCGCCTTAGCCACCTCGACAAGCTGCTGTTGCCCTAGGCTCAAGTCCCGCATGTTTTGAGCAGGATTCACACGCAATCCCACATCATCCAGAAGACTTGTCGCCATCTTTCTCATCTCATCGCGGCGGATACGGCCCCACGGCGTATGGGGCCAGTGTCCGGCTACAATGTTCTCTTCCACAGACAGATTGGGAATCACCGTCAGTTCCTGATAAATGACAGCCACCCCGTGAGAGAGGGCGTCTGCGGGATTTTTCCACGCAACCGACTTCCCGTCGATGACAAGACGCCCGCCATCGGCTTTCTGAGCGCCCGCCAATATCTTGATCAGCGTGCTCTTTCCGGCGCCATTCTCCCCCACCAAGGCGACGATTTCACCGCCATCAGCTTTCCATGTCACATCATTTAAGGCGATGACTCCCGGAAATCGTTTGCTGATGTGTTCGACGCTGAGACTGATTCCCATCACTTTCCACCTCTATGCTCAGGATGCAGACATCCGCTTGCCCCATAAGCTGACTGAGTTGATATTTTGCGGTGTCACCACCACATAGGGCCAATACACGACATGGCCAGGGGCGGGTTTCTTGTGAATAGCATCTAGAGCATAGTGCACCGCCTCTTCGGCCATCGAAATAGGATGCTGGGCGACAATGGCATCAACATGCCCTGTTTTCAGCTCATGCACCCCGATGGGACTGCCATCTACACTCACTTGAATAATGTGGTGAGCACTGGACGGGGGATAAAAGCGGTGAGCCGCCTGAATGGCCTGGGCCGCCCCGGCCGACGATTCATCATTCGCTCCGAATACCGCATCAATGGCGTTAGAACCCGAGGTTTGCGGGTGCGCCTGCAAAATGTCCGACATCGCCGCATACCCGCCGCTGTCGCTGTAATTACCGTTAGCGGTAGCAATAATATGGATAGCGGGGTACTTGCCCAGTTCTTCTCGCAATCCGTCATGCCGACCCAACCCCGATGAGGTGGACAGGGGTCCGTCGATTTCGACTACGTTGCCCTTGGCTGTGCCAAATCGCTTGGTCAAAAGTTTCACAAGCGTCTTCCCCGCTTGTTCACCCAATAGTATATTGTTCGATTCCACAGTAGTGTAGACGACGCCGCCCGTCGCTCCCCGATCTACCAAAACTACGGGAATATGCGCCTTATTGGCTGCTTCAATAGCCGGCACAATCGCGCTGGAGTTCACCGGATTAATCACGAGCGCCTGTACGTGTTGCGCTATTAAGTCCTCGACCTGTTTGAACTGGGTGGTCGCACTATTGTCGGCGCTGTCACTGCGAATGATCGCATGGAATTTCTTACCCCCATCGATAATTCCCAACTGCGCCGCTTTAAAATAAGGAATGCTTAAGCTAGAGACGTCGGCACCAATGACAGGTTCCTGCGCCTTAGACGCCGCTGGAGTACCGCAGCCAGCCAGCGTCATGCTGAGTCCCACGGCTACCGCCGCTCCTCCCGTTATCTTCTTTATCGAAACCTTCATTGAATTCTGCCTCCTTCGTGAATATCAATCCCCGGATCAGGTCGATTCCCGAACAACAAGGCGGGGAGTCAAAATGCTGAGTGA